>DASWMR010000075.1:0-5678 GCA_036399635.1 Actinoplanes sp.
CTCGGATGACACTGTCCGCGAGCTGATCCTGCTGTTCCCCCGCCTGGTGGGCCGGGCGAAGCGCATCACGCCGCCCGAGCGGCTGCGGTCGTTGGACTTGGCCCCCCGGCACCGGACGCTGCTCTCGCTGCTGTTGCTCGACGGCCCGCTGACCGTCTCCGAGCTGGCCGCGCGGCTCGGCGTCGCGCCGACCACGGTGAGCCTGCTCGTCGGGGACCTCGACCGGAAGGGTGTGCTGGTCCGCCGCGAGGACGACACCGACCGCCGCCGCCGCATCATCGACCTCAGCGAGAAGAGCCGACCGGACATCTCGCAGTGGCTGTCGCCGTTCGCCCGAGCCTGGCGGCAGGTACTGGAGCCGCTGACCCCCGAGGAGCGCCGGATTTTCGTCGGCACGCTGCTCGCGTTCGAGGCCGCGGTCGCCGACCCGCGGTAAATCGCGTGGACCGGAGGGCGCCCTGGGCGGCATCCTCAAGCGGTGCCCGACCACCGTGAGAGGCGATGCATGACCACCTGGATCCAACGTTTCGACGTGCCGTCCGGCTCGGACCCGGCTGGCCCCGGCCCGGGCCTGCTGCGGGTGGCGGTCAAGGATGCGATCGACGTCGCCGGGTTCGTCACCACGGCGGGCTGCGTCGCGGTCCGCGACCGGGCGGTGCCGGCCGCGGCGGATGCCGCCTGCCTCGCCGGCGTACGCGCCGGGGCTTCGCTCGTCGGCAAGACCACCCTGACCGAGTTGTGCGCCAGCCCGGTCGGCGACAACGAGGAGTTCGGCACCCCGGTCAATCCGCTCGCGCCCGGCTGCGTCCCCGGCGGGTCGTCGAGCGGCAGCGCGGTCGCGGTCGCCACCGGCGAGGCGGACATCGGGCTGGGTACGGACACCGGCGGTTCGGTGCGGATCCCGGCCGCCTGCTGCGGAATCGTCGGGCTCAAGCCGACCTGGGGCCGGATCCCGTCGGCCGGCGTGTGGCCGCTGGCACCCAGCCTGGACGTGGTCGGCCCGCTCGCGCGGACGGTGGCCGAGGTGGCCGACGGGATGCGACTACTCACCGCGGGCCCGGGCGGGCCCGGCGCCGCCGGTGCGGTGGCGGCCGGCGGCGCGGACCGGGGCCGGGTGGCACAGGTCGCCGGACGTCTGCGGATCGACGGCGTGGATCCGGGCACCGAGGACGCGATCGACGCCGCCCTGGATGCCGCCGGGATCGCCGTGCGACCGGTGCGGCTGCCCGGCTGGGACGGGACCTTCGACGCCTTCGAGACGATCATCCTGGGGGAGTGGTGGCGGGCGCACCGCGAGCTGCTCGACCTGGCCGGGCTGGGCGACTTCGTGCGCGAGGGCCTGCGGGCGGGCAGGTCGGTGACGGCGAGTCGGCTGGCCGACGCGATGCTCGTCCGGGACGCGTGGCGGGCCGAGGTCGCGGCCGTCTTCGCCGAGGTCGACGTGCTGGCGCTGCCGACCCTGGTCGGCCCTCCACCGCCGTTGACCGCGTTCGCCGGCTACCCCTTCACTCTGCTGACGTCACCGTTCAACCTGGCCGGTGTGCCCGCGCTGGCCATGCCGGTCCCGGCGCCGGGCTTCGGTTCACCGGGCTTGGGCTCACCCGGCTTGGGCTCACCCGGCTTCGGCTCACCCGGCTTCGCTGGGCCGGCCAGCCTGCAACTGGTTGGCCCGGCGGACAGTGAGGCGCTGCTCTGTGCAACCGGCATGGCCATCGAGGCGGCGTTACCGTCACCCGCATCCAGCAGTTCAGGCTTGGCTTATATAAGAGAGAACTGATAACGTACGCCTCGTGCACGCGTTCGATGTCCTCGGCGACCCGGTTCGCCGGCGGATCCTGGAGCTGCTCGCCGACGGTGAGCAGACCTCCGGCGCGATCACCGGCGTGATCCGCGCTGAGTTCGGCATCTCCCAGCCGGCCGTCTCACAGCACCTGAAAGTGTTGCGGGACAACGGTTTCGCGAGCGTGCGCCCGGCTGGCGCACGGCGGCTCTACGCGGTCGACGACACCGCGTTACGCGAGGCCGACGCGTGGCTGGGGCGGTTTCGGCGATTCTGGGCACCACATCTAGCCGCGATGGCCACCGAGGTGGCCCGCGGAAAACGACAACGACGTCTCGCAGACGAGGGGAACGATCGATGATCGACGTCCGGCACCACATCAACGACGTACGCCGAGCGGTCGGCACCCGGACGCTGGCGGCCGGCGAGGCCCGCGTCCTGGCCATCAGCCAGGTCTACGACACCGACGTCGACGACCTGTGGGAGGTCGTCACCAGCCCCGAGCGCATCTCGCGGTGGTTCCTGCCGGTCGAGGGCGAGCTGACGGAGGGCGGCAAGTACCAGATCACCGGCAACGCCGGCGGCACTATCACCCGCTGCGACAAGCCGAACGGCTACGCCGCGACCTGGGAGTTCGGCGACCAGACCAGCTGGATCGAGGTACGCCTGACCCCCGAGGGCACCGGCACGCGCTTCGAGCTGGAACACGTGGCCCACGTGGCCGACGAGTTCTGGGACCAGTACGGCCCCGGCGCGCTCGGCATCGGCTGGGACGGCGCCCTGTACGGCCTGGCAAACCACTTGACCGACGCTAGCGCGGTCCCCGACGCCGAGACCTTGGCTGCTTGGCCGATGACGGAGGAGGGCCGCACCTTCTACCGCCTGAGCGCCGACGCCTGGGCAGCCGCCACCATCGCCAACGGCGACGACCCAAAGGCCGCAACGGAATCAGCCGACCGCTCGTACGCCTTCTACACCGGCGGCTGATTCCACCAACCCATGGCGCGGCCTGAGGACCGCTACCGAGAACCGGGGCAGCCCCGGAGGCCTGGGTCTCCGGGGGTCTCCGGGGCTGCGTTCGACGGGACCTTACAGGTTGACCTCGCCATGCTGGGCGCCCCTCAAGGAGGGGGCACGACGGTGGCCGCCGCACAAACACGGGACCAATCCAGCCCGTACCTTCTGGGTCTCGGGGTGAGCGGGAGTGTGGGCACCCAGGGTGACGCGGCGCCTTAACAAACGCTAAGGTGGGAGCGGCTCCTCGATCAGGCAGCCTTCTCGACGCTGGTGCCGGTTGCCCACCGAGCTTCACCAGGCCCGCGTCCAGCCCGCCTGACCTGGAGTTTCGCGATGTCCCTCCCCTCGCCTGCCGCTGCCTCGCCTGCCGCTGCCTCGCCTGTCACAGCTTTGCCGTCCACTGTGCCCGCACCTTTCGCCCGGCGTCTGCGCGGGGTGGCCAGCTCGCCCGTCCGGGACCTGCTCGCGTTGATCGACCGGCCGGGGATGATCTCCTTCGCCGGTGGGCTTCCGGCGCCCGAGCTCTTCGACCTGGAGGGGCTGCGGCGGGCCTTCGATGAGGTGCTCGGCAGCGCGGCCGGGCGCCGGCACCTGCAATATGCGCCGACCGAGGGTAACGCCGAGCTGCGGGCGCTTGTCGCGGCGCGGATGACCCGGCGGGGCCTGCCGACCGGGGCGGACGATCTGCTGATCACCACCGGGTCGCAGCAGGCGCTCACCCTGATCGCCGCGGCTCTGCTGGACCCGGGCGCGGTGGTCGCCGTCGAGGAACCCACCTATCT
The DNA here is from genome assembly GCA_036399635.1 of Actinoplanes sp. Lineage (GTDB taxonomy): Bacteria > Actinomycetota > Actinomycetes > Mycobacteriales > Micromonosporaceae > Actinoplanes. The sequence goes on from DASWMR010000075.1 coordinate 3,580, forward strand.
GGCCGCGTTGCAGTGCTTCCAGCTTGCCGGGGCGCGCATCCTGCCGGTGCCGAGCGACCGCGACGGCGTCGATCCGGAGGCGCTCGCCGGTGTGCTGGCTGCGCACCGGCCGGCTCTGGTCTATCTCGTGACCACGTTCGCGAACCCGACCGGGCGCACGCTCTCCGCGGAACGCCGGCGGGCGGTCGCGGAGCTCGCCGCGGCGCACGGCACCTGGGTGGTGGAGGACGACCCGTACGGCGAGTTGCGCTACCGCGGCGAGCCGGTGCCCGCGCTGGCCGCCGAGCCGGCCGCCGCCGACCGGGTGCTGCACCTGGGCAGCTTCTCCAAGATCGCCGCACCCGGGTTGCGGCTCGGCTGGGTGCGGTCGCCGGCCGCCCTGCGCCCGGCGCTGGCCGTCGCCAAGCAGGCCGCCGACCTGCAGACGTCCACTATCGACCAGGCCGCCGCCGCTGCCTACCTGGCTGCCGCCGACCTTGATGCCCACGTGCGCGGGCTGTGCGACGCCTACCGCGCCCGCCGGGACGCGATGATCGAAGCGATGCCGGCCACCGCACCGGAGGGCAGCACCTGGACCGACCCGGACGGTGGCATGTTCACCTGGCTGCGCCTGCCCGGTGGGGTCGACACCGCGACGCTGCTGCCGCGGGCGCTGGAGCGGGACGTGGCGTTCGTGCCGGGCGCGCCGTTCTTCGCCGCCGAGCCGGACGTCGCCACGCTGCGGCTGTCCTTCACCACGCACACCCCGGAGGAGATCACCGAGGGGATGCGGAGGTTGGCTCTGGTTCTCCGGCAATCGCGTTGAGTTCGGTCACCGCGTCCGGTGGCAGGGTCAGGGCCGCGCCGGCGATGTTCTCCCGCAGGTGGGCCACCGAGGAGGTGCCGGGGATCAGCAGGATGTTGGGGGAGCGCTGCAGCAGCCAGGCCAGCGCCACCGACATCGGGGTCGCGTCCAGGCGCTTGGCCACCGACTCCAGGGCCTGCGACTGCAACGGCGAGAAGCCACCCAGCGGGAAGTACGGGACGTACGCGATGCCCTGCTCGGCGGTGTGGTCGATGAGGGCGTCGTCGGCGCGGCGGGCGATGTTGTAGAGGTTCTGCACGGTGACCACGGGCGCGATGGTCTGCGCCTCGGCGATCTGCTCGGCGGTCACCGTGCTCAGGCCCAGGTGCCGGATCAGGCCCTGCTGCTGCAGCTCGGCCAGCGCCTCGAACGGCTCGGCCAGCGAGCCGGGCTCCGGCGCGTCGAAGCCGCCCAACCGCAGGTTGACCACGTCGAGCGCGTCGAGCCCGAGGCGGCGCAGGTTGTCGTGCACCTGCCGGCGCAGCTCGTCGGGCTTGCGGGCGGGCGGCCAGCCGCCGTTCTCGTCGCGGCGGGCGCCGACCTTCGTGACGATGTGCAGGTTGTCGGGGTAGGGGGCGAGCGCCTCCCGAATGAGCTCGTTGGTCACGTACGGGCCGTAGTAATCGGACGTGTCGATGTGGGTGATGCCGAGCTCCACCACGGTGCGCAGGACCGCGAGCGCGGCGTCCCGGTCCTTCGGCGGGCCGAACACGTGCGGGCCGGCCAGCTGCATCGCTCCGTAGCCGAAGCGGGTCAGGTCGAGGTCGGCAGCGCGGTAGACGCCGCCGGGCAGATCGCGCGGGCTCATGGTTACCCCTTCCGCTCGCGGGACGGTCCCGGGAGCTCTCGCCAGCATGCCCCGGCGGTGGGCAGGCCAGTCAGTGCCCCCCGCATCCTGGGGGTGGCGGGACCAGGATCGCCGGCGCCGTTGTTCTTAGACTGGGCAGATGACCAGGTCGAACGTGCTGGGCGAGTTCCTGCGCGCACGCCGCGAGCGGGTGGACCCGGCGGACGCCGGGGTGCGGGTGACCGGCGTGCGGCGGACACCGGGGCTGCGCCGGGAGGAGGTCGCCACGCTCGCCGGGATCAGCGCCGACTACTACCTGCGGCTCGAGCAGGGCCGCGACCGCAACCCGTCGCCGCAGGTGCTGGAGGCGCTGGCGCGGGTCCTGCGGCTCGACGCGGAGGCCACCGGGTACCTGCTCAAGCTGGCGTCGCCGCGCGTCCGGCGCCGGCCCCGCCGCGAGGTCGTGCC
>DASWMR010000076.1:0-2055 GCA_036399635.1 Actinoplanes sp.
GCCCTTCCGGGAGGGGCTGGGAGCGGCCCCTTAGCTCATGTCGGCTCAGTTCAAGCGGCTCAGCTCACGTCGGCGACGTAGCCGCTCACCCAGGCCAGAGCGGAGTTCCAGTTGATCGTCAACTCGTTGGTGGACCACGACTGGATGTCGTCGATGTAGCAGAACTGGCCCACGCAGCCGGTCAGCTTGCTCTGCGCGTACGGATCCTGGATCGACGAGTTCGGCCCGCCCGCCAGGCTGCCGGCCGGCGGATGCGGCAGCGCCGGGTCCAGCTGCTTGGCATACCAGCGGCTGTGCTGGTTCTGCGAGCTCACCTCGCCGTAGCCGGTCACATAGGACTGGTTCAGCGCGTTGCGCCCCAGGACGTAGTCCAGGCCGGTGAGCACAGCGTCCCGGTAGCGGGCCTGACCGGTCAGCTTGTGGCCGGCCGCGAGCACCTGCAGGTTGTTCAGGATGGTGCTGTTCGAGCCCCAGTCCCACTTCTCGTCCGCGGGGGCGTACGGCACTCCGTACGCCTGCGCCTTCTGGACGGCCAGGTATTTGTCCGCGCCCTTCACCACCGACGCCTTGACCGCGGCCAGGCCGGGCAGCTTGTTCGGGATCAGCGCCAGGTCGAGCCGGCCGGCCGCGGCGGTGCTGGCCCAGTCGAAGGCACCGGCGCCGAACACGTCGGCGGTGTGCTCGGGCGAGGCGATGACGGCGTCCGCGTACTCCGTCTCGCCGGTCGACAGGAACAGCTCGGCGGCCGCCCAGTAGAAGTCGTCGGTGACCTTCGTGTCGTTGTAGGCACCGCCGCCGGTCCCGTCCGACTCCGGGGCGAGCTGGGCCGGGTTGGCGACGGCCGCCGCGTACGCGGTCCGCGCCGCGGCGAGCGCACGGGCCGCGAAGTCCGCGTCGTACGGGCGGTAGATGCGCGCGGCCTGGGCGGCGGTGGCGGCCAGGTTCAGCGTCGCGGCGGTGGAGACGGGGTGCAGCTCGCGCGCCTTCGGGTCCTGGTCGGGCAGCAGCGGCAGGCCAGTCCACTCGGCGTCGTGGATCTTGTGGTGGGCCATCCCGGCGAACGGCTGGCCGGCCGGTACCTGCATCTTGAGCAGGAAGTCCAGCTCCCAGCGGACCTCGTCGAGCAGGTCCGGCACCGCGTCGCCACTCTCCGGGATGGTCAGCGAGACGGCGCGGGCGCCGCGCGACTGCTCGAACTCGCTGAGCAGCTGCCAGGTGGAGATGCCGCCGTTCACCACGTACTTGCCGTGGTCGCCGGCGTCGTACCAGCCGCCGGTGACGTCCAGGGTGTAGTCACAGACACCGGGCTGGCACGGCACCTTGCCGTCGCCCAGGTTGGGTGCCACGTCGACGTGCCCGGCCGGACGGCTGTAGCCGGGGCGCAGCGCCTCGTCGATCGCGATCCCACTGCGCTGGGTGTAGTAGAACTTCAGGGCGTCGGTGCGCAGCTTCGCGTACGCCTCGGCGCCGATATCGAACGGCCGTGAGGTCTCGCCGTCGGCCGTCAGGGTGAAGCCGGTGCCCTTGCGGGTGTAGGAGCCGAAGTTGATCGTCTGCACGTTCTGCCCGGAGGACGCGTCGACCCCGCGGGGCGTGCTGGTGCCGCTGGCGACGACCGTGCCGGCCGAGTTCTTCAGCTGCCACGGCAACGCGGTGGTCGCCTCGGTGACCACGGTGCCGGTCTTCGGCCCGTTCGGCAGGTAGGCGACCTGGTTGACCCGGACCCGCGGCCCGGTGTCGGGCACGTAGACCTCGGGCGGAACGCCGCCGACCAATGACACGTTGTCGACGCAGAAGTGCCACGGCTCGGCACTTCCCCCGACCTGGAACGCGATCTGGCCCTGCTCGGTGTCCGCGCTCGCAGTGAAGGTGTATTCGTAGTGCTGCAGCTCGCCGAGGACGGGTGACTGCTCGAAGTAGGTGTCGTAGGGGCTGACCGCGAGCCCGGTGATCGCCCGCACCACGTGGCCGGCGTCGCCGCTCGCGTCGAACGAGAACCGGTAGGTCTGCCCGGCGATCAGCGCGACGTCGTTCTGCCCGAGTCCGGCGTCCCAG
>DASWMR010000077.1:0-5872 GCA_036399635.1 Actinoplanes sp.
AGCCTGCCCTCGCCGACCAGTTGCAGGACCACCACGGACACGAAGGTCTTGGTATTGCTGCCGATCCGGAAGTGACCGTTCGGCGGGACCGGAGTCCGGCGTTCGAGGTCGCCGAATCCGGCGCGGGCAACGGCGGTGCGACCGTCCACCAGGGTCAGTCCCTGAACACCGCTGATGCCCATCTCGTGCAGGTCGGCGACGGCGGCCGGCAGCCGGGCCGGTACCGCGGCGGCAGCCGGAGCCACGGCGCCGGCGAGCAGTGCCGCCGTCACCGTGAGTGCGACACAAACGCGGCCGAGATCTTTTCGCATGCCAGGTCCCTCCAGGAGATTTGGTGAGACCTCGACCGTACGAACGTGGTGGCGCTGTTTCGAGCCGGTGATCCCCCGGTTCCGGGGTGGGGTTAACCCCCCACTGTGGCCGGCATGATTTCGCGGACCGGTCTCGGCTGGTCCTTGGTCAGCCGCTACCGCGCACGAGTGGCAGGAATACCAAGTCCACGATCTCGACCAGCACCTCGTCGGGGACCGAGGGGATGCCGGGCTCGAGGTGTGGTACTGCGGTGCCCCGGGTGAGGGAGCGGTTCGGCGGGCCCGTCGGCTACGCCTCGATCCCACTCGAGGCCGTGGACTGGGCGAGGTTCGACATCATCGCCAGTGACGCCGGGTACCGCGACGCGACCAACGCCGCGGGGTTCCCGCAGAGCCTGGCGGCCGCGGTGGGGCAGGGCAAGCCGTACGCGGCGACCGAGTTCGGCTGCTGCACGTTCCGCGGCGCAGGCGACGTCGCCTGCAGGCCGGAGCCGGTGACGTTCGACGAGAACAACGGCCGCGCCGCGGAGCTCACCGCGGGCCTGGAACGCGACGAGCAGGGCCAGGCACGCTACCTCGTGGACCTGCTGCGCGACTATGAGTCTGGCGGAGTGGAGGCGGCGTTCGTGTACACGTTCGCGAACCGGCACCTGCCGACCACCGACGACCCGGAGCGCGACTTCGACCTGGCTGCGCGCGGGATCGTGCGGGTGCTGCCAGACGGCTCGTGGACACCGAAGGCCGCCTTCCACGCACTTGCTGCGTACGGCCGCACGCGCGCGCAGAGCCACCCGACCGGTCGCCGAGGGCAGCTGGGAGACGATGCGCATGGGTAGATGTCACCACAGGTCGCCGTCGCGCCAGTCACAGGCGAGCGTGCCGGTCAGGGTGAGGCGGGCGCCGCCGGGCACGGGGCGTACCAGGGTGCTGTCGTCGTCGCCCGGGGTGCGGGTCAGCCCGGTGGGCGCGAGCACCGCTGTCTGGCCCTGCCAGGGGAACCAGCCGCGGGCCAGGTAGAGGCCGCGACCGTCGTCCGACGCCGAGAGCGCACCCAACTGGTAGCCCGCGTTGATCAGCCGCTCCGTCTCGGTCAGCACCGCCGCGGCCAGGCCCCGGCCGCGCTGCTGCGGGTGCACGGCGACACCCTCGACATAGCCGCCCCGCCAGGAGCGCTCCTCGTGCAGGAAACGGCGCTGCACCACGGCGGCGTGCGCGACCGGTACGCCCGCGTCGGTGATGATCAGGTGCAGTCCGCCGAGGCAGTGGTCCCAGTCGTGGTCGTCGAACCGGCCGTCGAAGGCCAGGTCGAGCAGGCCGCGGATCGTGGCCCGCTCGGGGCTGGTCAGGCTCGCGGTGGGCACGGTGCGCACGAGAGTCACGCAGTCATCGTCGCAGAGTGCGGGTCGGCCGAAAGACCGATCGTGGTGGCCGGATTCTTCCCCCGGATGGATGTGCCGGGTATCGGGCCGGGCCGATGCTGGCCGACATGACAACGGGACCGCTGGCCCAGACAGACGTGGTCGTCCTCGACTATCTCGCCGCCCTTTGGGCGCAGAGCGACGACCTCGACCCGGAGCTGCGCGACGAGCTGATGACGACCGTGGCCGACTACATCGCGGTCCGCCGCAACGCGCCGGCCGGACCGATCGAGGACGCCAACGAGTTGCTCAGCCGGTTAGGGCCGCCGGAGGACCTGGTCGCCGCCTGCCGCCGCGGCCGGATGCCGCCGCACCTGCGCCTGCCGGCCCTGATCGCCCCGCCGGTCCCGGCCCTGCGGGCGGCGCGCGGCGGCGGCGCCGAGTTCACCGCGGTCGGGTTGCTCACCGCAGGCGCGCTGGTGCTGCCCGGGGTCGCCCCGATCGCCGGGATCCTGCTGGCCACCGGGTCGCCGCACTGGACGGGCGGGCAGAAGGTGGTGGGCTGGACGCTGACCGTCGGGTCGGCCACGCTCGGGCTGCTACTGGCCATCCTGTTCGGGATGGGCCTCGCCGAATCGGCTCTACCGCTGTTCGTGCTGTACATGGCGAGCAGCGCGGGCTCGGTGGCCGCCGGGGTGACCCTGCTGAGCCACCTGCGCCGGCCCGGTCAGGCCGGCTGACGGCGGCGGCCGGCCTCGCCGAGGATCTCCTCGATCACCTGGGACCAGACGGCGGTCGGCGGGAACTCGTGGCCGACCCCGTCCATCCAGACCAGCCGGGCGCCCGGGATTTCGCCGGCCAGAGCGTGCGCGTGGCAGGCCGGAAACAGCCGGTCCTGGGTGCCGTGCAGCACCAGGGTGGGCGCCGTGATCTCGCCCAGGCGGTGCCGGATGCACGGCCCGGTGGCGCAGTTCGCGTGGTTGACCTGGCTCGCGGCCATGTCGTGGGTGCGGTCGTAGACGCGCTCGGCGAGCCGGCGCAGCTGCGGGTCCCCGGCGGTGAACGGGCCGCCCATCTCGCGGGTCTCGGCGACGATGTACTCCACCGCGCTGCGGCGGTGTGCCCAGTCCGGGCCGGCCGCGTCGGTGGCCAGCGCCGATCCGGGTTGCTCGCCGGGCGACCGGCCGGCGCTCGTCGACATCAGGGTGAGCGACAGCACCCGGTGCGGGCGCTCGACCGCGATCCGCTGGGCCAGCACGCCGCCCATCGACATGCCGACCAGATGCGCGCGGTGCACGCCGAACGCGTCCAGCACGCCGAGCGCGTCGTGCGCCAAGTCGACATCGGAGTAGGGCGGGGCGCCCGCCGGGAAGGATGTCGACCGGCCGGTGTCGCGATGGTCGTAGCGGATGACGAACCGGCCGCCCGCGGCCAGCCGGCGGCAGAACTCGTCGTCCCACCAGTCCATCGAACTGGCTCCGCCGGCAATCAGGAGCAGCGCGGGGTCGGCCGACTCGCCGAACGTCTCGGTGCACAGTTCGATGCCGTTGACCGGCATCATCGTCTCGGTCACCACGGCAACATTGTCCGGCATCACACTTGACAGGCAGGTTAAAACTAGGTCACTCCCGACTACCTGCCGCCTGTGAGTTCCCCGAGAGTGCCCGCTACTTGCGCAGCTGGCCGGCGAGGAAGTCGAACGCGGCCGGCATGCAGCGCGACCAGTAGCCGAAGTTGTGCTTCCCGTCCGCGTACCCCCCGGCAGCCGGCGCCGTCGGCAGCGCCTTGGCCAGGGCCCGCACGTTGCCCAGGGCGTCGTCCTGCCGCCCGCACCACAGCCCGACCGGCGTCCCGCGCAGCTGCCGGGCCGAGGAGAAGACCGCGTCGCCGGGGCGCACGGCGGGTGAGAAGGCGGCGACCGCGCGGGTGAAGCCGGGGTACGCCTCGGCGAGCAGCAGGGCACCGTAGCCGCCCATCGACCACCCCCACACCGCGATCCGGGAAGTGTCGAACCGGCGGTCGGCGCACCAGCGTGGGACCTCCTCGCGGACCATCCGCTGCGGGTCGTCGGCGCCGGACGGCTCCCAGGACAAACGGTCGCCGGTCGCGCCGGCCAACACGAACGGGGACGCTCCCCGGCGTACCGCATCGGTGAGAAAGCGGCCGAAGCTGAGCCGGGGGAAGTCGGCGGCGGTCTTCGAGGCGCCGTGCAGGACCAGGCAGACCGGCAGGCCGCGACCGGTGCCGTAGCCGGCCGGCACGGCGGTGTAGAAGTCCACCGGCCGGCCCCGGAACCGCGACTCGCGCCGTTCCACCCGCTCGTCACCGGTCGGCGCGTGCGGGATCGTCAGCTCCGGATCGGTCATCCAGCCGCGGTAGCCGGCCAGCCCGGCGAGCCCGGCCACGGCCGCGCCGGTACCGAGGACAGTTCGTCGTTTCATTACCAACCACAACGGCGATATTCCACATTGAGTAACGTTTCTATGCTTCAGCTGTGCGGAGGCTGAGAGTGTGGCTGGCGTTACTGGGCGTGTCCGCCCTGCTGGCCGGGTGCGGTGCGGCGCACGCCGCGGAAACTCCGGCGGCATACGCCACCGACACCCGCGCGGGTACGCCGTCGCGCGTCCTGACCCGCACGCTGGCGCTCGCCCGCGGCGCGGACCGGCCGCTGCCCACCACCGTGTGGTACCCGGAACGGCTCACCGGCCGGCATCCGGTCATCCTGTTCAGCCACGGCCTCGGCGGGCTGCCCCGGCATTTCGCGCCGCTCGCCGCGAGTTGGGCCGCCGCCGGCTACCTGGTCGCCGCGCCCACCTATCCACAGACCAACGCCCGGGTACGCGTGCGGCGCGCCGACATCCGCAACCAGCCCGCCGACGCCGCGTACGTCCTGGATCGGGTCCGGGAGTTGGACCGCACCCCGGGCGACGTGCTCGCCGGGCACGTGGACGGCGGCCGCATCGCGGCCGTGGGTTTCTCGGCCGGCGGCACCACCACCCTGGGCCTGCTGCACGCGGGGCACGACCCGGCGCTGCGGGCGGCCGTGTCGATCGCTGGGCGGCGGCCGGTAACGGCGTTCGGCGGCCCGGCCGTCCCGGTGCTCTTCCTGCACGGCGACCGCGACCGGGTGGTGCCGGTCAGGGCCGGGCGGGCGGCGTACGCGGCGGTGCCGTGGCCGAAGACGTTCGAGATCGTCCCGGGCGCGCACGGCCAGTACCTGCATCCCCGTGACCGGGTGTATCCGCAGGTGGCGGCGCTGATCCTCGGCTTCCTGACCGGTCATTTGCCGGTTCACTGAGAGTATTGGCCGAACGGCTGGCTTGCACGCACAGTGATGTTACTTAGGCTGCTGCAGTGCACCTTCTCACCGTAGCCCTGGTCGCAACAGTCACGCTGGGTACTGCAGGCGTTTCTTACGTAGTGTTAAATCCGGACCGGCTGGAAGATCAGGCGCAGTCGGTCGCCGACCAGGCCACCTGCCGGACCGTGGACTCGGCGATCGTGGCGTTCGTCGCCGCGACCGGCGCCGACCCCACGTCGACGGCGGAGCTGGCCCGCTATGTCCGGGGCGACATCACGGCGTACCGGATCGTCGACGGGCAGGCGGCCGGCCCTGGCTGCTGACGTTCACCCGGCTCCCGGCTGCTGACGTTCACATCGCGGCAACACGTCGACGTCGGCTGAAACAAAGTGGATGGGCAATCCGAGGATCCTGCCCGCCGGGGAAGGAAAACGGCGATGCGCGAATCCTCCGACGCGGTCCATCCGGTTGACGAGCGACTGCCCCTGGGCCGTGCTGGCCGGCACGTTCAACTCGTTCCTGGACACCGCTTTCGCGCAGTACGTCGGCCTTGTCCAGGTGACCCGGGTACGCAGCTGTTTCCTGGTCACCGCGGCCGGCGTCATCCTGGTGCTGCTCGGCCTGATCCTCAAGCTGGGCGAGATCATCGCCGCGATCCCCGGCCCGGTGATCGGTGGGGCGGCGCTGGTCATGTTCGCCACGGTGACCGCGGTCGGCATCCGCAGCCTGCGCCGGGTCGACTTCGACGGCAACAACAACCCGCTGATCATCGCGATCTCGCTGGGCGCCGGCATGGTCCCGGTGGTGGCGCCGTCGTTCTACGACCGGATGCCGGACGAGCTGCAGATCATCTTCGGCAGCTCGATCACCACCACCGTCATCATCGTGTTCCTGCTGAACCT
>DASWMR010000078.1:0-5878 GCA_036399635.1 Actinoplanes sp.
ACACCGGAACAGGCCGCCGCCAACGCCAAGACCGGACTCGCCGCGATCGTGGGCGCTTTCGCCGAGTCGCCTCAGACGCTGCGTCGCGCGCGCCTGCTCGGGCTCTCCGGCTGGGCCTATCACGTGTCGGCGCGGGCCGGCGCGCTCGGCGACGTCCGCCCTGAGACCGTGGCCGCGTCGCTCGGCTTCATCGCGCCCGAGGCGGTCATCGACGGCTGGGAGGCGACCGCCAAGACGTCCGCGCCGGTGGAGGTGGCCGCCTGGCACCTACACGAGCTCTGCACCTGGGGGGTGGAGCAGCTCGGCGGCTTTCCCCGGCTCAATCGGCTGCTGGAACTGACCCGGCGGGTGGTGGCCGCGGTGGACGGTGCCGGGCTGCCGCTGTTCGCCGCCTGGCGGGCCATGCCGGTGCCCGACCAGGCGGCCGGCGCGCAGGCCGCGGTGATGCTGCACCTGCTGCACGAGCACCGGCTCGGCGTGCACGTGGTGGCGGTGCGGGCCAGCGGTCTCACCCCGCTGCAGGCGATCATCGCCGGCCCGGAGGGGGAGACCGGCGCGGTCGCGTTCGGCTGGCAGCCGCCCTACCCGCCGGCCGGTCCACTCGTCCGGCGCCTGATGTGGGCCGACTCGGTCGCCGACGCGCTGGTCGGCCAGGCGTACGCGACGTTGAGCAACACCGAGCGGGTGGAGCTGATCGGGCTGCTCGAGTCGCTCAGCCACCGACTGGCCCGGTAAGGCCCGACAAACGCCCGGTCGACGCTCGACAACGGCTCCGAGGCGGGTCTAGACCTCTGGCGACGCGGTGCGGGTGGGACGGCGGCGCAGCTCGTCGACGTAGTCGTCGGGGGCGCCCGCCTTCTCCGCCGCGTTCGCGATTTCGGAGAGATACCAGGCGGTGGGCATGCCACCCTCGTAACCGGTGGAGACGTACACCCAGGCGCTGAACTCGCCCTCGAGCGTCGAAACACGCACGGTGACCTTCTGGTAGGCCTCGGCGGTGACGCCCTCGACCTCGTCCAGCTGGGCGGCGTCCCACGGGTGCACGTCGTAGAGCGAGACGAACACCCGGTCGCCGGGCGACTCCACGATCGTGGTGACCGCGCCCTCCCAGCCCATGTCCCCCTCACCGGCGAAGGTCAGGCGCCAGCCTTCCACCCACCCCACGCCGACCATCGGCGAGTGCGGACAGTAGGCCCGCATGCGGGCCGGATCGAGGTTTGAGCCATACGCGGCGTAATGACGCACGGCGATGACGATAGCCGGAGCGGGCGGTGGTGGAGAATACAAGTAGTGCGTGTCGGCACAGTTGCTGCGTACTGAGCTTGCCCGCAGCGGGAAAACCCCAGGAACGTGGAGGTCGAAGCGTCGTGAGTCGGATCGTGATCATCGGTGGGGGACCGGGCGGGTATGAGGCGGCTCTGGTCGCCGCGCAGCTCGACGCGGAGGTCACCCTGGTCGAGGCGGACGGGCCGGGCGGCGCCTGCGTGCTGACCGACTGCGTGCCCTCCAAGACCTTCATCGCCAGCTCCGAGGTGATGACCGGCTACCGGCACAACGAGCGGTTCGGCATCCGTTCGGCCGGGCTGGACGGCGTCTCGGTCGACGCCGTCGCGGTGAACGAGCGGGTCAAGCGCCTGGCGCTGGCCCAGTCCGCCGATATCCAGGCCAAGCTGGTCAAGGCCGGGGTGGACGTGGTGCAGGGCCGGGCCCGGCTCGGCGAGGACACCCTCGGCCACACCCACCAAGTTCTGATCACCCCAGACGACCGCCATCAGTCTTCAGTCCGGTCAAGGGCGGTGGCGGGGCGGTCGGACGGGTTTGCGGTGGACGCCTCCACCGTCCTGCTCGCGACCGGGGCGACGCCACGGGTGCTGCCGACCGCCGTGCCGGACGGCGAGCGGATCCTCGACTGGCGGCAGGTCTACGACCTGACCGAGCTGCCGCCGCACCTCGTGGTGATCGGCTCGGGGGTGACCGGTGCCGAGTTCGCCAGTGCCTACCTGGCGATGGGCACGAAGGTGACGCTCGTCTCCAGCCGCGAGCGGGTGATGCCGCACGAGGACGCCGACGCCGCCATGGCGATCGAGCGGGTCTTCCGGGAGCGCGGGATGACGATCCTCAACCAGTCGCGCGCCGAGTCGGTGGTGAACACCGGCGACGGCGTACTCGTCACGCTCTCCGACGGCCGCACGGTGACCGGTTCGCACGCGCTGATGGCGGTCGGCGCGATCCCGAACACCGCCGACCTGGGCCTAGCCGAGTACGGCGTGGCGGTGGCCGGCGGCGGTTACGTGACAGTGGACAGGGTGTCGCGCACCAACGTGCCCGGCATCTATGCGGCCGGCGACTGCACCGGCGTGCTTCCGCTGGCCAGCGTCGCCGCCATGCAGGGCCGGATAGCGATCTGGCACGCGATGGGTGAGGCGGTGGCGCCGCTGCGGTTGCGGACCGTGTCGGCCAACGTCTTCACCGACCCCGAGCTGGCCACCGTCGGCGTCTCGCAGAACGAGGCGGACGCCGGCCAGATCCCGGCCCGGCAGGTGATGCTGCCGCTGACCGGCAACGCCCGGGCGAAGATGGCTGATCTGAACGACGGCTTCGTCAAGCTCTTCTGCCGGCCGGCCACCGGTCAGATCATCGGCGGCGTGGTGGTGGCCCCGAAGGCCAGCGAGCTGATCCTGCCGATCACGATGGCGATCGAGAACAACCTCACGGTGGACCAATTGGCCCACACGATCACTATCTACCCGTCGCTGTCGGGGTCGATTGCGGAAGCGGCTCGTCAGCTAATGCTCCACGAACTGCAGTGACATCCAGGGCCTGAGCTGTCGCGACGTCGCCCGCCGCGATCTGCGCCACCAGGAGCTGTTCGGCGGCCCGTTCTTCGTCGGCAGCCTTGCGACCGCCGAAGAGGGCCAGGATCCAGCCGGCGGTGCCGAAGACGATCGCGGCGGTGGCGGCGATCGCGAACAGCCGCCATGCCGACTGGGTGATCGCCGTGCCGCCGACGTGCCCGACCAGGCCGCCGTAGGTGGCCCAGGCCACCGCGGCGGCACCGTCGTAGAGCGCGAACAGCCGGACCGGGTAGCCGGTGCGGCCGGCGTGGAACCCGGCAGCCATCCGGCCGCCCGGCACGAAGCGGCAGAGCAACAGCACGAGCGGGCCCGGTCGGCGCAGGCCGCGGGTGAAACGCTCGGCGGCCCGCCGGGTCTTGGACTCCTCGCGGACGTGGTCGTCGTCGTGCTTGGGGCCGAACCGGGCGCGCAGCACGGTGATCTGCTCGTTCAGCCAGCCGTTCAGTCGGCCGCGGCCGATGTTGCCGGCCGAGCGGCCCAGCAGGAACGCGAGCGAGTCGCCGGTCAGCATGCCGACCGCGCCGATCAGGATCACCAGCGCCAGGTTGAGGTTGCCGTACACGGTCAGCGCACCCGAGGTGATCATGATCGCCTGAATCGGGATCACCGGAATCAACGCGTCCACGGTCAGGAAGCCGAAGAGAGCAAGGTACGCCCAAGCCGGTGTTGCCACCATCGTCAGCAAATCAGTCATCGGCTCGGCCACCTCGCGGCATCTGGGCTCACGACATTCTCCGTGTGCGCACCTGAGAATGTGCTGTGTTCAGCATGCGCGCTGATCAGGGCCACTCCCGGGTGATGACCGACACGGTAGTTCGTCGGTTTGCCCGGCGTCCCCGGGTTTTCGGGCGATCAGTGCAAGACTCAACGGTTTTCCGTCCGCGCTGTTCGGCGTACGGTGAGATTGCCGGAGACGCCGGGTCCCCCGTTCTCGGCGTGCCGGCGGAGGGCCGTCGGTCGGTCCCGTACCGGCGGCCCGACCGCACGGCGAACTGGTGTCGTTCGTAACTTGTGCGCAACGACCGCTGCGTAGATTCGCTGCATGGCGGATCTTTTCGAGGAGTACCGCCTCGGTCCCGGCTGGGACGAGATGTTCGGCGAGCCAGGTATGCCCCGGGAGAGTTACGAGGCTCTGCACGCCACCCTCCAGCCGTTGTCGAGCGCCGAGCTGGGTGTTCGTGCCGAGGTGCTGGCCCGGGCATTCCTCGATCAGGGCATCACGTTTGCGCTCAAGGGCGTCGAACGGCCTTTTCCGCTGGACATCGTTCCGCGGATCATCGCGGCCGCCGAGTGGCGGTCGGTCGAGCTCGGCGTGGCGCAGCGGATCCGGGCCCTGGAGGCCTTCCTCGCCGACGTGTACGGCGCAGGCCAGGCGCTGGCCGACGGCATCGTGCCGCGGCGGATCATCGCGACCAGCGCGCATTTCCTGCGGGCGGCGGCGGGCATCAACCCACCCAACGGGGTACGCATCCACGTCGCCGGCGTCGACCTGATCCGTGACGAGCAGGGCACGTTCCGGGTACTTGAGGACAACGTGCGGATCCCGTCCGGGGTCAGCTATGTGATGGAGAACCGCCGGGCGATGGCCCAGGTGCTGCCCGAGGTGTTCGCCGCCACCCGGATCCTGCCGGTGGAGTCCTACCCGGCGATGCTGCTGCGGGCGCTGGAGAAGGCGGCGCCGATCGGGGTGAACGACCCGACAGTCGTGGTGCTGAGCCCGGGCGTCTACAACTCGGCGTACTTCGAGCACGCGCTGATCGCCCGCGAGATGGGCGTCGAGCTGGTCGAGGGCCGCGACCTGATCTGCGTCGGAAACGACGTGGCGATGCGCACCACCGCTGGTGAGCAGCGTGTCGACGTCATCTACCGGCGGATCGACGACGACTTCCTCGACCCGGTGCACTTCCGGGCCGACTCGGTGATCGGCGTGGCCGGCCTGCTGAACGCCGCCCGGGCGGGCCGGGTCACCATCGCGAACGCGGTCGGCAACGGGGTGGCCGACGACAAGCTGCTCTACACGTACGTGCCGGCTCTGATCCGTTACTACCTGAACGAGGAACCGCTGCTGCCGAACGTCGACACGTACCGGCTGGACGATCCGGGAGTGCTCGATGACGTGCTGGGCCGGCTGCGCGAGCTGGTGCTCAAGCCGGTGGACGGCGCCGGCGGGGCCGGCATCGTGATCGGCTCGCAGGCGATGGACCACGAGATCGAAGCCGTCCGGGAGAAGATCGTCGCGAACCCGCGCGGCTGGATCGCGCAGCGCGAGGTCAAGCTCTCGATGGTGCCGACCCTGATCGGCAACCGGCTCCGCGGCCGGCACGTCGACCTGCGGCCGTTCGCGGTCAACGACGGCGAGAAGATCTGGGTGCTGCCCGGCGGGCTGACCCGGGTGGCGCTGCCAGAGGGGGCACTGGTGGTCAACTCCAGCCAGGGCGGCGGGTCGAAGGACACCTGGGTGCTGGCCGCGGACGACGACCTCATCCCGTTCGAGGTGCCGCACCTGGCCGCCGACCCGGCGCCGCTGCCCGCCGCGACCAGCCCTGACGTCGGGCCGGGCGCCGCACCCGCCGAGGAACAACAGCAGCAGCAACAGCAACAGCGAGGTGAGCCGTCGTGCTGAGCCGCATCGCCGAATCGCTCTACTGGATCGGCCGCTACGTGGAGCGGGCCGAGGACACTGCCCGCATCCTCGACGTGCACCTGCAGCGGATGCTCGCCGACCCGTGGACCCGGGAGGACACCGCCTGCCGTTCGCTGCTCGCGGTGATGGGCCGGCCGAACGAGGAGGGTCCGTTCACCTCGGCCCAGGTGATCGGCCTGCTCGGCCTGGACGAGCGCAGCGCCAGCTCGGTGGTGGGGTCGCTGGCCGCGGCCCGGACGAACGCCCGCGGCGCCCGCGAGACGGTGTCCTCGGAGATGTGGGAGTGCCTGAACAGCACCTGGAACGGGCTGCCCGAGGCCCGGCGCCGGGTCGAGCAGCAGGGCGTACACGCGTTCTTCCGCTGGGTGCGGGAGCGGTG
>DASWMR010000079.1:0-11164 GCA_036399635.1 Actinoplanes sp.
CCGGACGCATTTTCCGAATGCATATCGTGAACTACCTAGAGTAGCGGTCGAGTCACCCGCCGGCATCTCGGTGCCGACAATCACGGTGGCTTTGCAACCGGGCCGGGACAAGAAAAAGGCCGTGACCCGGGGGGTCACGGCCTTGCTCTTTGATGCCCTACGGATCGAACCTGGTTGGAGACCCCGCAATGCCGCCGCCGGTCACTTCGGTGGGACCGCTGCCGCGGCGTGCCGCATGCCGGCGGCGACCGGCCAGGCGTCACCTGGCCGGTCAAGCTCGGCTCACCAGCCGCCGGAGAGACCACTAACCTGCGAGGTGGCGCTGGTCGCACTGGCGCTGCCGCCACCGTTGTAGTTGCCCAGACCGATCTGCGGGTTGCCGACGTTGTTCAGCACGATCTGGTTGACGATGGAGATCTGACTCAGGCCCAGGTAGCTCAGGTTGTTCCGCGGTGTCGAACCCTGGCCCTGCCCCTGTCGCTGCGGGATCGAATGCTGCTGCGGGGTTGAGCGCCGCTGCTGCGGGCCGAAGTTCCGCTGCTGCTGGCCGTGCTGGCCGAAGTTCCGCTGCTGCTGACGGTGCGGCGCGAAGTCGCGCTGCTGGTGGTGGTTCGAGCCGAAGTTCTGCTGGCGGTGCGGCGAGTGGCCGCTCGAGCCGTGGCAGCAGCTCTTTGTGTCTGCGGCAGCGGGCGCGGCGGGGGCGGCGGACGCGGGCCCTGCGAGCCCGAGGCTCGTGCCTGCAGCGAAGATCAGGCCAGCCGTGTAAAGAACCGTACGACGCATGGGTCTTCCTTTCAGACGAAGCAGTGCGGAGGCACCGCCCCGAGGAGTCTGAGCCACCCGACGCCCGAAAATCGACATCAAATCGATATTTTTGCCGAACTGTCCGAAAAGCGACGTAGGCGTTACCGCCTCAAGATTCGCGCGGAATCCACTGTGGATCGGCGTAGGCTGGCGACGTCACTCACGTCGTCTCGAGCCGCCGCCAAAGCGCTCACCAGCAACAACTACCACATCGGGCCCTGTGGAGCCCGCACGCCGGATCCACCCCAGCCGGGCCGACCGCGCGGGCCAAGCCCTTGTCGATCTTAGGGCGCACGGCCACGTGCGGCGACACGGATCGCGTACGGCGGGCGGAGCTGTGTGTTGGTAGGAAGACTGCCCGGGCCGAGGGTCCGCCGATCAGATCGGCGAACTCTCGGTCGTCCGGGTCAGGCGGCGCTCTTGGCGGGGACTTTCCATAGGCGAACCTTGTTGTCCGCCCCCGCGGTGATCAACCGGTTGCCGTTCGGGCTGATCCGCAGGCCCCAGACCGGCCCGTCGTGCCCGGTCAGTGGCGCGCCTTCCGGGTTTCCGGTCGCCGCCTCCCACAACCGTACGGTTCCGTCGTCGCTGCCGGTGGCCAGCAATCTTCCGCCCGGGGTGAAGCGCATGGCACGTACCGGCCCGGTGTGACCGGTGAGGGGCTCGGTGGCCAGCTCACGGGTCGCCACGTCCCACAGCCGTACGGCGTTGTCGTCGCCGGACGAGGTGGCCAGGAGCTTTCCGCCCGGGCTGAACGTGAGGTTGTAAACCGGGCCGGAGCCGCCGGTGAGCGGTTCACCCGCGGGTTCGCCGGTGGCCGAGTTCCACAGCCGTACGACGTTGCTGCCGCCCGAGGTGGCCAGGAGCTTGCCGTTGGGGCTGAAGCTCATCGCGTACACCGGGCCGGGGCTCACGGTGAGCGCTTCGCCGATCGGCCGGCCGGTGCTGACCTGCCAGAGCCGCACCGTGTTGTCGACGCCGGCGGTCGCGAGACGCTTGCCGTCCTTGCTGTACGCGACCGAACGTACCGCGCCCTCGTGGCCGGTCAGGGTGCGCACCAGATCCCCGGTGTCGGTGTCCCACAGCCGAACCGTGCCGTCCTCGCCGGCGGTGGCCAGCTGCCCGGTGGAGCTGAAGGCCAGCCAGCGCACGGGCCCAACGTGCCCGGTCAGCGCTGGTACGGACCGTTTGCCGGTGGCGCGATCCCACAGCGAAACCTCGCGGTCGCCGGCCACAGCCAGCAGCTTGCCGTCGGAGCTGTAGCCGATGGAGCGGATCGGCCCGGTGTTGGCGGCGAGCGACGGCCCGGCCTTGCGCCCGGTCGCGATGTTCCACTGCCGCACTGTCGCGTTGCTGACGCTGGCGAACGCTTTGCCGTCCGGGCGTAGGGCGATGAGCCCGTCCGCGCCGGGCACGACGCTACGGGCGGGGGCCCCGACGGCTACGGCCCGGCTGTTCGCCACGAGCTTCAGATCCAGGGCGGACGTGGGGTGCCGTTCGGTGCGCGCGTTGGTGCTGGCGGTGAGTGCAAGCAGCCCGGTCAAGGCCACCGCGACGGCCCAGCCGGCGCGGGCCCGGCGGCCGCCAACCGGATAGTCACTGCGGGTGTCTTTACGATCTCTCTTGGTAGTCACTCCCGCACCGTAACGGCGCCGTTCCGCGGATGTGCGGCGAGTTCGCCGTGGTTCATCCGGCCGGGTTGCGCCTCGGCCGTCGGGACCGTCGATTCCAGACATGGCGCAGGCACCTGTTCTCTGGAGCGAAGACGTCACCGCGGTGCCGGCATGGCCGCGTTTACCGGTGTTACACCAGCAAAAACCGTCGTCCCGCGTTCCACGTCCAGTGGGCGACGCACGCGAGGTACGAACCATTGGCATACACGCCCCGCGTCGCGAAACGGCGATCCGGTCCACCGAAAGCCCAGATCCGCAGGTGCCAGCGGGGACCTCGGATTCGTGCTGATCAGCCCGAACCAGATTATGAAGGGCATTCTCGAATGGGCGTGTTCAGCTTGCTGATCGCGCGGCACCACCAGGCGTGCGACGGGTTGCGAGACGCACGTCCGGTTTCGGCGAGAGGTCCAGGAAAACAGACCGGAAGTAGACCCGACACCGATCTCCTGGATCCTTTCATACGGCCACAAGCGACGGTCCTTTTTGGAGCAAATATGGCCCATGTGTCATATGCCCGGCGGGGCCACGGCGGAATAGATATCCCTGATAGCGTCGCCGCCGCGGGAGCGAAAAGTCGCTCCTTGAAATAGGTAGGAGGACGGAATGCAGAAAGCAACACGGGGGGTGCTCGGTGCCCTCGCACTGGGCGCGACAGTCCTGATTGCACCGATCGTCACCGGCAGCCCGGCGCTCGCGCACGCGAGCTGCGGCACGACCGTCGGCGACAAGGACGGCAGCAGCTGGCCGACCGGCGCCGACAGCGCCCGGCTTCGCCAGGGTTCCAGCACGGGGTGCGAGAGCAACGGCATCTCGTACGCGTCGAACGTGCTGGACTACCACTGCTACACGTGGGGCAACGACGGCTACTCCTGGACGTACGTCCGTAACGACACCACGGGGAAGCAGGGATGGTCGCGCGACGACCTGCTGCCCGGCTACGGAAGCACTGTCTACTGCGGCTTCTGATGCCGCCCACGTCGACAGATGGAATCTGATCTGAGCCGAACCCGCTGACGTCCGCGGCGTGGCAGGGTTCGACAGATGGTGGCGCTACCCACCGGTGGCGTACTGGGCCGAATCGATGAGACGTGCATGCCGGCCTCTGGTACGAGCGCGACGCCCACCATCACGGATCACCAGAACGTCGAACGGCCCGTCGGTGCGCACCGGCGGGCCGTTCGCTGCTCAGACGGCCGCGGGACCTGCGGCGGGCAGGGTGACCGTCATCGTCGTGCCGACACCCGGCGCACTCGTCGCCGTGATCGTGCCGCCGTGATTGGTGACGAGCTGCCGAGTGATAGCGAGTCCGAGACCGCTGCCGCCGCAGGCACGTCCCCGCGCGTGGTCGGCCCGCCAGAATCGATCAAAGATGTGCGGCAGTTCCCCCGGTGCGATGCCTTTACCAGTGTCGGACACGCTCACCCGGCCACCGCCGGGCTCTGCCCGCACCGTCAGGGTGACCGACCCGCCGGGCTGTGTCGCCGCCACGGCGTTGCGGATCAGGTTGCCAAGCACCTGCCGGAGCCGGTCGGGGTCGCCCGCCACGTACACCGGCCCCTCGGCGTCGATCCGCATCGTCAGTTCTGCCGAGTCGGCGAGCGCCGCATGGCTGAACCGGCACGTCTCCGCCAGTTCGCTGAGATCCACCCGAGTCCGGTGCAGGGTCAGCGCCCCTGACTCGGCCATCGCCAGATCCTGCAGGTCGTCGACGACTCGCTGCTGCAGCAGTGCCTCCTCATGCAGCGAGGCAATCAGCTCCGGGCTGGCCGGCAGCACTCCGTCCTTCATCGCTTCCAGGTACCCACGCAGATTGACCAGGGGCGTACGCAGTTCGTGGGCCACGTCGGCGACCATCCGCCGTTGCCGTTCCTCGCTGCGTTGCAGGGACTCTGCCATGTGGTTGAAGGTCCGGCCCAATTCGGCGAGTTCGTCGTGTCCCCGCACCGGGACCCGTTCGTCGAGCTTGCCCAGGCTCAGCCCGCGGGATGCCTGGGTCAGCGCCGCGATGGGGCGGAGCACCCGCCGGCTCAGCAACAGCGCGCTCAGGACCGCCGCCGCCGCCACGATCGCCGCCGTCAACGAGACGGAATCCACCGGCAGACTGGCCGGCTCCTCGTCCTGCGCGCCGACATAGACCTGCACCGGCTGCGGCGCGAAGGCTGCGGTCTGCGCCAGGAAGACGCGTTGCAGGCACTCCGCCTTCCGGCCCTCGCGCATGGCAGCGCAGGGACGCACCAGGGTCACCAGGTGCGGACCTATCGTGTTGCTCTGCGGCTTCATCGCGGTTCGGCAGTTCTTCGGCGCCGGGTGGGCCGGATCCGCCGGAACAGGCACCGGAATGCCGTAGAGCGACCGTTCGGCCCGGATGGTGGCGCCCGCGGCGGTCAGGCAGGCGGAGTCGCGGAGGGCGTTCTGGTACTCCATGGTGGCCAGCATCATGGTCTTGGCCAGCCCTTCGGCTGTCGCGTTCTCCGGAAACCGGATGACGGGTCTGGGGTCGACGAGGGTGGGCGGGCCGGCCGTCGGACGCACCTCCTGCCCGGCCAGCAGGTCGGAGTCCGCCAGCACCCCACCCGTCTCGGTGACGACTCGGATCCGCTCCCTGGTGCGCACCGCAAGCTCGCTCACCCGTGCTGCCACCGCGTCCCAGGTACCGAGGCTGCCGTACTCGGCGAGGCTGGCCGTAATCGAAGCGAGCTCGTCCTGGTCGGCCGTGACCGTCTCGGTGAACTCCCGCGACGCCTGCTGCAATGTCAGCCATCCCGTGGCGAGGGTGGCGGTGACCGCGATGAGCGTGGTCATCAGGAGCACCCGGAGCCGGAAGCTCATTGGGTCTGCTCCGGCATGCGGTAACCCCGGCCGTAAACGGTCTGCACGTACACCGGCTCCGCCGGATCGTCCTCGACCTTGCGGCGCAGGTTCATCACGTGCGCATCCACCGTGCGATCCACGATGTACCGGTCGAAGCCGAAGGCACGGTCGATGATCTGAGCCCGGCTGAACACCCGGCCCGGCTCGGCAGCGAGCGTCCGTAGGATGCCGAACTCCTTGGGGGTCAGCGGAACCAGCTCCCCGCGGACCCGGACCTCGAACCGGGCGGCATCGATGACCAGGTCACCGACGGTCAACACCTCCGGATCGGCGGCGAGACGGCCGGCCCGGCGCAGCAGCACGCGAACCCGGGCGGCCAGCTGCCGCGGGCTGTACGGCTTTGTGACGTAGTCATCGGCGCCCAGGTCGAGACCGAGCAGAATGTCTTCCTCGGTGCTGCGGGCGGTCAGCAGCATGATCGGCACATCGGACTCGGCACGCAGGATCCGGCAGACGTCGAGCCCGCTCACGGTGGGCATCATGACGTCCAGGATGACCAGGTCAGGCTGGTTGCTCCGGCACCGATCCAGCGTGGTCTGACCGTCGGCTGCCACCTGCACGTGGTGGCCCTCCCGTTCGAGATAGACCCGGATCAGCTCCGACTGCTTCCGGTCATCCTCGGCGACCAGTATCCGCGCGGCCAACGCTTCCCCCTCGGTGATTGCGG
The DNA here is from genome assembly GCA_036399635.1 of Actinoplanes sp. Taxonomy (GTDB): domain Bacteria; phylum Actinomycetota; class Actinomycetes; order Mycobacteriales; family Micromonosporaceae; genus Actinoplanes. The sequence goes on from DASWMR010000079.1 coordinate 6,016, forward strand.
CGTGCAGTGCGTCGCCCGGTCGCTATCATCGCTCGCCCCGATGCCGCGCGATACCCCCCCGAGTGCCGTGCGATACCCCGGCGCCGACCGGGTACCGACAGATCCGCACGGTCATCGCACAGCTTCTTGACGGAATCTTCATAACCTCCGCCATAGCCTGACGCCGCTCCCCGACATCCTCAGTTCCGATCCAAGGAGATGGCATCGTGCCGGTTTCAACAGCAGCACGCGCGTCGCTCGGTGCGGTGGCGCTGGTGTTCGCCCTCGCCGGCTGCGGCGGCACCGAGCAGAAGCCGTCGGTCGCCTCGGCCGGCGGCACCCCGTCCGCCGCCGCCACCGGCGACGCGGTAAGCGAGTATGTGGAGGGCGTGCGCAAGTACGTCACCTGTCTGCGCGCCGAGGGCGTGAAGGTCACCGACCCGGACGCCAAGGGAAAGTTCGAATACAGCGGCGACATGCGAGTGTTCAAGAAGGATCCCAAGTTCCGCGCGGCGCAGGAGAAGTGCTCTGGTCTTCTACCCTCAGTGCCGGAAGGGCTGGAGGAGAAGCCGGCCCTGACCCCCGAGGAGATCGAGGCGAAGGGCCGCTACGCGAAGTGCATGCGGGACAACGGCGTGGCCGACTTCCCCGATCCCGGACCGGACGGGCACTGGCCGGAGTCCAACGACGGCAAGCCGACCTGGGACCAGGGAACTGCTGCGGCCAAGCGGGCCGAGACCACGTGCGGCCCGATCCTCGGAGCGCCGGCCAGCCCCGGCTCCGCTAAGGGCTGATCAAGCGAACTGTCCGGAAGCGGCGAGGGGAGAAACGGGTGAGCACGGTGGACGGTCCGAGCGTCGGTACGCGACGGCGCCGGCGCAGGCTTCGGGCCTGGGCGATCGCCGGAGCCGGCGTGACGGTGCTGACGGTGGCGGCCGCTGCCACCGTCGGGCTGAGCGCAGGGCGGTCCGAGGAGCCAACCGCCAATCCCCGGGCGTTCAAGACCGTTCCGGTCACCCGCGGCGACCTGGTCGAATACACGGTGCTGGACGGTGAAGTGGGTTACGGCACGCCGGTGCCGATGCGGTGCGAGGCCACCGGCACCGTCACCTGGATCGCGCCGGGTGGCGCCGTCGTGCGCCGCGGTAAGGCACTGATGCGGGTCGACGATCAGCCGGTGGTGCTGATGTACGGGCGCCTTCCGATGTTCCGCGCGCTGGCCGAGGCAGCGGCCGGCGCGGAGCCGACGACCGGCCGCGATGTCGAGCAGTTCGAGAGCAACCTGCGCAGCCTCGGCTACACCGGTTTCACTGTCGACGACACGTACTCGGAGGCCACCACCAAGGCGGTGAAACGCTGGCAGGATGACCTAGGCCGGAAAGAGACCGGGCGGGTTGAGCCGGGTGACGTGGTGTACGCGTCCGGTCCGGTTCGGGTCGCCCGGCCCTCCGTCCGGGTGGGCGCACCCGTCCCCGCAGACGTGCTCACCTGGACCGGCACGACGCGGGTCATCACCACAACGGTGGAAGAGGCCGACGCCGACTGGGCCACCCCCGGAGCGAAAGTGACAGTCACTCCGCCCGGCGGCCAGGCCATCGCCGGCACTGTGGAGCGCGTCGGGGATGAGGCGACTGCGTCCGGCTCGGGCAGCGACAACGCCGAGCCGGAAGCACCGGCCGAGGGTGGTGCGGCCGCCAACCGGATTCCCATCACGGTGACCGTCGCGAACCAGAAGGCGCTGGAAGGCGTGGACGCGGGCGCCGTCGAAGTGCGCCGGGTCGCGAAGGAGCGCCGGAATGTGCTGACCGTGCCGGTCGGCGCGCTGCTCGCCCTCGCCGAGGGCGGGTACGGCCTGGAGGCGGCCGACGGCAGCTCCTCCCGGATCGTCGCCGTCAAGGTGGGCATGTTCGCCGACGGCCGCGTCGAGGTGACCGGCGTCGGCGTCGACGCCGGCCTGAACGTACGGATTGCGCAGTGAACCCCGTCGTGCAGCTTGAGGGGGTCACCAAGACCTACCCGGGCGGAGTGACCGCGCTCCACGGGGTCGACCTCGTCATCGACCCGGGCGAGCTGATCGGCATCGTCGGACCGTCCGGCTCCGGCAAGTCCACCATGTTGCACCTGCTCGGCACGCTCGACCGTCCCTCCGCTGGGACGATCCGCATCAAGGGGCACGACGCGGCGCGACTATCCGATCGGGCGTTGTCGGCCCTGCGTGCCACCACGATCGGTTTCGTCTTCCAGCAGTTCCATCTCGCCAGCGGCACGCCGGTGCTCGACAACGTCGCCGACGGGCTCCTCTACTCCGGCGTTCCGCTGCGGCACCGGCGGCGCCGCGCCCAGGAGGCGCTCGTCCGGGTCGGGTTGGGTCACCGGCTCGACCACCTGCCGCACGAACTCTCCGGCGGGGAGCGTCAGCGGGTGGCGATCGCCCGCGCGGTCGTCGGTGAGCCGGCTCTGCTGCTCGCCGACGAACCGACCGGCAACCTCGACTCGGTTTCCGGCGGTAGCGTCCTGGAACTGCTGAGAGAGCTGCATAAGGCGGGCACCACCGTCGTCGTCATCACCCACGATCACAGCGTCGCCGCGCAGCTGCCCCGCCGGGTTGAGTTGCTCGACGGACGCATCGTCCGGGACGCCCTGCTGGCGGTGCCGCGGTGAGCACTCAGCCGTCGACACGCCGGCTCCCGCTGGCGGACATCGCCCGTCTCGGCGCGGTCGGGCTGCGATCGCGGCCGCTGCGGGTCTTCCTCTCGGCGCTGGGCATCGCCATCGGCATCGGTGCGATGGTCGCCGTGGTCGGCATCTCCACCTCCAGCCGGGCTGAACTCGACCGGACCCTGGCCAAGCTCGGCACGAACCTGTTGACCGTCAGCCCTGGTCGCACCGTCTCCGGTGAGGACGCAAAACTTCCCACCGAGGCCACCGCCATGGTCGGGCGGATCGGGCCGGTGCAGTCCGTCACCGCCACCGGCGTGGTCGACGCGTACGTCTATCGCAATGAATTCGTGCCGGCGGGGCAGACCAGCAGCGTCGTGGTGCTCGCCGCCGACCTCAACCTGCCGCAGACCGTCGGGGCCACGATGTACGCCGGATCCTGGTTGAACCCGGCCACCAGCGAATACCCGGGGGTGGTCCTGGGCTCCCGGGCCGCGACGCGCCTCGACCTGGCAACCCCGGGCATGCGCCTCTGGCTGGGCCACCGCTGGTTCTCCGTCGTGGGAGTCCTCGACCCGGTGCCCCTGGCGCCGGAGCTGGACAGCGCCGCCCTCATCGGGTGGAAGGGAGCTGAAACCTACGTCGGCTTCGACGGCCACCCCACCACCGTGTACGCCCGTTCGGTGGAGAGCGAGGTCGGCGCGGTGCGGGCCGTGCTGGGCCGCACCGCCAACCCGGAGGCGCCCAACGAGGTGGCCGTCTCCCGCCCGTCCGACGCACTCGCCGCCAAGCAAGCGACCGACGACGCGCTCACCGCACTGCTGCTGGGGCTCGGCGCGGTCGCTCTCCTGGTCGGCGGGGTCGGCGTGGCCAACACGATGGTCATCTCGGTGCTCGAGCGACGTGCCGAGATCGGCCTACGACGGTCGATGGGCGCCACCCGGCGGCACATCCGCATGCAGTTCCTCACCGAGTCGCTGATCCTGTCCGGAATCGGCGGCGGCGGCGGAATCCTGCTCGGCGTCATAGCCACCAGCGGCTACGCACTGACCCAGGGCTGGCCGACCGTGGTTCCACCGTGGGCCACCGCCGGAGGCCTCGGCGCCACCCTCGTGATCGGCGCACTGGCCGGCCTGTACCCGGCGCTACGTGCAAGCCGGATGGCTCCCGCTGAGGCGCTAGCCACGTCGTGACCTCGGCCTCGAGCCGGGCATCCGTCACCGACTTCGCGGCGGCAGACAAGACGGTGGCGGGGCTCCGGTTACGCCGGAGCCCCGCCACCCGTTCTTTGTCAGGCTGCGGCGCAGGTGACGGTCGGTGCCGTGTTGGAGCCGGTGTAGGAGCCGAGGAAGCCCCACGAGGTGCTGGCGCCAGGCGTGAGGGCGCCGTTGTGGGCCGCGTTGGTGGCGGTGACAGTCTCGCCGGTCGAGGTGACCGACGCGTTCCAGGCGTTGCTGATGCGCTGACCGCTGGGCCAGGTCCAGGTCACCGTCCAGCTGCGGATCGCGGCGGAACCGGCGCTGACCGTGACGGTGCTCTGGAAGCCACCGCTCCACGAGCTGTTCACCGCGTAGACGGCGGAGCAGCCACCGGAGGCCGGCGTGGTCGGCGGCGTCGTGGTGGGCGGCGTCGTGGTGGGCGGCGTCGTGGTGGGCGGAGTTGTCGTTGGCGGTGTGGTCGGCGTCGTCGTGGGCGGTGTGGTGGTCGTGCCGCCGCCGTAGATCGTGGCCTCCTTGGAGGTGGCCTTGATGCCGTTCGCACCGTTGATGAACCGCTCACCCCACTCGGTCAGCGAGGCCGGGTTGAACGCGTTGACCATGTCTAGGTATTCGACGCCGCCGCCGTTACCGCTCCACGACCAGCCGAGGTAGCCGACGCCGAGCTGCTGCGCGGTGGCCATGATGGTGTCCTCGTCGGGGTTGCCGTCGGAGTGGTTGATGCCGAACTCGCCAACCACCAGCGGCAGGTTCGCGGTCTGGAACTTGCCGAGGTAATCGGTCACCTCCGCCGCGGTGTCGAAGACGCCGTACATGTGGATGCTGAAGATGGTGTTCTTCAGCGGGTCGGTGGCGAAGACCGAGGCCGCGTTGTCGCGCATGATGAACTGCCAGTCCTGGCCCCAGTTCGGCGCGTCCACCATGATCGAGTGCTGGAAGCCGGCGGCCCGCAGGCGGGTGATCGCGTTCTTGGTGTCGGCGATCCAACCGGTGGCGTTCGTGTTCCCGTACGGTTCGTTGCCGATATTCAGGATGACGTACGACTCCTGGCCGTCGAGCGCCGACTTGACGCTGATCCAGTAGTCGACCGCCTCGGCGAGCGTGGCGGCCGCGGCATCCTCGCCGTAGCCGGTGGTGTCGTGCACCTCCAGGACGCAGATCAGCTTGTTCTGCTTACACAGCGAAATGACGTTGGCGACGTCGCTGGACGGCCCCCAACGCTTGCCGCCGCCCAGCACCACGCGGACGCTGTTCGCCCCCGTCGCTTTGATGTCGGCGAACGAGGTGGTCTGGGT
>DASWMR010000080.1:0-6172 GCA_036399635.1 Actinoplanes sp.
CGAGGGGCCAACCAGGGTCAGGCCAGCCGGTCGCGGGCCTCCTGGATGAGGTCGATGCCGAAGCTCAGGCGCATCGAGATGTAGACGATGGCGCTCACGAAGATGAAGCTCACCACCCCCACCACGCACTTCACCGGCCACGACTGGCGGGCGATCCAATGGGTCCAGGACTGGACGTGCCTCTTGGTGAACGCGAGCAGGTGCCTCGCCCACGCGAACTCGATCGCCCAGATGGCCAGGCCGAGGATCACGATGGCCCAGCCGGGGCCGGGCAGCGGGATCAGGGCGATGCCCACGGCGACGACGACGCCGCCGAGGGCGCCGATTCCGATCTTGAGAGCCAGGCGACCGGAGGGGTTGGCGCGGATCTTGTCCAGCACACCGAGCGGGGACTGATCTTGGTCGGGCTTCGTGGCCATTTCATCCCCCAGTGTTCCGCGTCCCCGTCACTACCCGGGAGGAATGGACGTTACCGGAGTAAGTCAACTGCTGGACCACCCGACGCCGGGCGGAACCGGGTACACGCGCATAACAGGACAAGATATCGCTTTAGGTCCCGTTAGAAGAGGTTTTCGGAACTGTCTTCCCACTACTGGGTGAGATCAGCGTATGGCGGAGCGTAACGACAGGGATCACCTGAGTATGGGAAACGCGGGGTTCACCAGCCTCGCAGCGGTGCCGGGGGGAGTTCGTCCATGAGTACCATTCGTCCAACGACCGTCGAGGTCGAAACCTCGCTGCGGCTCGTAGCGCCTGATGCCACGGCTCTGCCCGTGCGCGCCAGTCTGCGTTACGACCCAGCCGACCCTTATGCGGTGCACGTGTTGTTCCACGCAGAATCAGCCGGTGGGGAAGCCGTGAGCTGGTCCTTTGCGCGTGAGCTGCTCGTGACCGGGCTCGATGAGCCAGCCGGAATCGGCGACGTCCGGGTGTGGCCGTGGGCCACACCGCGGGGGGATTTCGTCGCCCTGGCATTGTCGTCCCCGGACGGCAATGCACTGTTTGAAGTGCCACGCAGCGTCCGTGTCCGGTTCCTCCGCCGCACCTACGTCGTGGTGCCGCGGGGCCGGGAGTCCGAACACCTGGACGTGGACGCTGCAGTCAACCGGCTGCTGGCCGGGCGATAGAGCGATACGGCCGGGTGATACAGCCCGGAGATAGGCCGGATGATTGAGCCGGCCCGGAATTTCGACAACCGATAGGGCGTCCCGCACGGACACTGCCGGTCCGGGCGGGTCGCCCTTTTAGATACAGAAAACCTAGATATCCCATAAGTAGCTCCTAAGTCGGACATTGCATCCGGATATCGACGTTCTTCGGTGTCCATTCCTCCACTCTGCGTCGTGGTAGGTGCGCAGGTGGTCCAGGACAGTTACCGTCGGGCTCGATGTCCTCTGCAGGCACGCGGGAGCAGACCGCGACCCCCTTCCACCCGCCCGGCTGGGCGGGCGTCAGCACCTGCGCCCTGGATGCGGGCCTGCCGCCACCCCTTCCGTGGCGGCCCTCCTTCCACGTGCTGCTGCTGGCCACGGCCGGGCACGGCACCGTGGAGATCGACTTCGTCCGGCACGCCTGCCGACCGGGCACCCTGCTCTGGGTCCGCCCGGGGCAGGAGCTGCGGGTCGGCGACGACGGCCTCGCCGCCGCCGTGGTGACCTTCGACTCCGGGCTGAACAACCGCGGGCTCGCCCAGGCCGGTCCACCCGTCGACGGGGTCGCTCCGCCCCGCCCCGCCGCTGTCGCCCGGTGGCAGCTCGAGGGCGAGGACGAGGACGCGATCATCAGCGAGTTCACCCAGCTGGCGGTGGACTGCGAGCGGCACGTGGCCGGCCCCCTCGCCGCCGAGCTGCTGCGTCACCAGCTCACCGTCCTGCTCCTGCGGATCGCGCTGCTCAGCGGCGCCGAGGAGAGCGGCGCCGAGAGCCACACCTACGCCCGGTTCCGCCGCCTGCTCGAGGCCGGCCATCCGCGCAGCCGACGGGTCGAGGACTACGCCGAGAAACTGAACTGCTCGGTGCGTACGCTCACCCGGGCCTGCCTCGCCGTGACCGGCCGCACCGCCAAGCAGGTGGTGGACGATCGGGTCACTCTGGAGGCCCGCCGGCTCCTCGCGTGCACCGCGATGTCCGTCGCCGAAGTGGGCCGCCACCTCGGCTTTCTCGAGCCGACCAACTTCGGCCGGTTCTTCCACCGCGAGGTCGGGATCAGTCCGGGGCAGTTCCGCGCGGAGGCCGCGCCCCGGTTGGTTCCCGGACAGCGACCTCCACCTGACTGAGCGTAATTCCCACAAATCCGTGGGGTATGTGCGGCATCCTGGCGCGGAGGGGGCATGATGGGTAGGTGCAGATCTCCGCGCGCGGCGACTACGCGGTCCGGGCAGCCCTGAGCTTGGCGCAGGCCTACCCGGCATTAATGTCCGCCCAGGCCATCGCCCAAGACCAGAACATGCCCCGCAAATTCCTCGAGGCAGTGCTCGCCGACCTGCGCCGGGCCGGCATCGTCCGAGCCCAGCGAGGTGCCGAGGGGGGCTACACGCTGTCACAGTCCCCACGGGACATCACGATCGGTCAGATCCTGCGCGCGGTGGACGGTCCGCTGGCCGGCGTCCGCGGCCTCCGTCCTGAGGAGACCCGTTACGAGGGTGCGGCGGAAAATCTGCCGAACCTCTGGGTGGCGGTGCGAGCGGCGGTCCGCGAGGTGGTCGACGAGGTCAACCTGGCCGAGCTGATCAGCGGCCGGATGCCCGCCCACGTGCGCAAGCTGACCACCCGGCCCGATGCCTGGCAACCCCGATAAACAACCCCATTCCGGCCGTACGCCGGCGCGCCGTTGACAACGCGCGGCGGGTGCGGCCCAGCGTTCGCCCGCAAACTCGGCGCTCGGCCACGACTGCGGGTGTGGTACGGCCAGTCGGCGTACCTCCAAGTTTGTGAATTTGTTTTATCGGGCACCAGGGACGCATCCGACGAACCCTTTGGAGGGACGTACCGATGGGCCTCATGTTCCGCAGTCGACGGAAGTTCGGACCGCTGATCCTGAACTTTACGGAGCACGGCTTCTCCTCGTGGAGCATCAAGATCGGCCGTTGGTCGTGGAACTCGCGGAGCCGCGCGCACCGCGTCGACCTGCCCGGTCCGCTCTCCTGGAAGCAGGACAAGTCGCGCCGCTGAGTCAAGCGATCGTGACGACGACGTCCCCGCCGAGCCGGCCCTGTTCCGGCCGGCGGGAGATCGCGCCGGAGTCGACAAGCGTGTGCAGTACCCGAGTGGCATCGGCCGCCCGGTAGACCGTTTCGGTCAGGGCGAACGTGCGCAGCTCGCTCACCGTCGCCGCACCCACCCGTTGGAGATGGGCCAGCAGCTCGCGGCGCAGCGGGCCGGGATGCGGGCTGAGCGAGATGTCGATCAGATGCCGGTCCGGATCGCCCGGATCGCGGTAGCGCACACCGGCGAACTCGTCGACCGCCCACAGCGCCTCCTTGAAGGACTCCAGGCTCTTGCCGGACGTGGTCCCGAAGAACAACAACTCCCCCGGCTCGTCGCCGGTCGCCAGCTCCACCCGGGTGGCCAACGGCCAGCCGTCGGCATAGGGCTCAGCCGACACTCCCGGTGCGAGGACCAGGATCACCTCCGCCGGCTTCCCGGCGACCAGGGCGGCGACGGTGGCCGGGGCCGGCGGTTCACTCGCGCCGGTCGCATCCAGATAACCCAGCAGCGGTACGCGGGTAGCCCCGGCCGCCTTCAACGCGACCGCGACCCGCCCCTCGGTGCCGCCGGAGATCGCGTGCACGGTCAGCCCCGGCGCCTCGCCCGCCTCGCCCCGCACCGCGTCGAGCCGGCCGCCGACGGTGGACAGGTCGTCGCCGATCGCCACCATGGTCAGCTCCCGCCCGCGGACCAGATCGGCCTGCTCGGTCAGCACCCGCAGCGCCGCCTCGGCCGTCGCCCCCTCCCCAGCGTCGGCGTAGCCGTGCAGGTAGACCACCCGGCGGGCGCGGTGCAGTGCGGCCGGCGCCCAGGCTTCGAGGTGCCGGACCAACAGTTCACGTTTCACAGTGGAGACAGACATATCCGTTTTCTACCCGGTGCGAGGTGCGGTCGCGCGGATGGGACAGTGACTTCGCGTTCTTGGACTTGTACCTACGGTGTTCACGCGAGCACTATGTGACATGTGGCTCCTCCCCCACTCGCCGAACTCACCGCACGTGCGCAGACTCTCACGTCCGCGGGCGATCTGGCCGGTGCCCGGCGCATGTTGGCCACCGCACTCAACCCCGCCGACGCCGAAAACCCGCGCCTGGCCAACCCGGACCTCGCCCTGGCAGCCGCCCTGCACGCCCGCATCCTGATCGCCCTGGGCGACCCGCACGCCGCCCGGCTCTGGGCCGGCTTCGCGCACGCCGCCGAGGAGCGCCTGCACGGCCCGCACGACGAGCGCACGGTCGCCGCGGCGGCCACCCATGCAGCCGTGCTCCAGCAGGTGGGGCACTATGGCCGAGCGGCGCAGGTCTATCACCGGCTGGTCGGCGACCTCACCGAGATCGACGGGGCGGAGTCGCCGCGGGTGCTCGCCGCCGAGGCCGACCTGTCGACCGCCGAGCACGCGGGTGGCGACTGCACGGCCGCGCGGGCCCGGCTGACCGACGCGTGGCGGCGATCTGCCCGGCGGCACGGCGAGTCCGCCCCGGCCGGGATCAAGATGCTGGCCCGGCTCGGCGCGATGGAACGCGAGTGCGGCCGGGAGGCCGAGTCGCACGACCACCTGTCGCGGGCTCGCCAGCTGTGCACCCGCCACCTGCCGACCGATCACCCACTCGTACGCCAAGTGGCCGCGCTCGCCGCCGCATCGAGCAGCGGGCGGCACGTGTGCGGCCGGGTGCAGCAGTCCACCGGCCCGCAGGAACCACCCGGGGCGACCGCGGTGGATCCGCCCGGCGTGACCACGGTGGACCCACCCGGCGTGCACCGCCCCGGGCGGCCTGCAGCTTTCTCCCCCCAGCCGGCGGCTTTCTCCGCCGAACCCGCCGCTTACCCCGCCGAACCCACGGCCATCTCCGGCGAACCCGCTGCTTACCCCGCCGAGCCGGCGGCCTTATCCCGCGAGCCCGCCGCTTACCCCAGCGAACCCACGGCCATCTCCGGCGAACCTGCCGCCTACCCCGCCGGGCCCGAAACTTTCCCCGCCGGGTCTCCGGCCGACGACGGCTTTCCGCCCGATGATCTGTTTTGGCCGCGGCCCGATGAGCAGCCGCCGCCGGACAACCGGCCTACTGACCCGAACGGGGCGGTCTATCAGCAGCCGCTCTATCTGTCCGACGTGTACCGCGCCCCCGGCGACCTGACCGCCCGGCACGCCCGCGCCGACACGCCCCCGCCGTTGCCCGGCCAGCGCGCCCCCGACTACGGCCCGGACGGCCGCTCGGAACCGCGTGGCATCGCGCCGACCGGCACCCTGGCCCTGCCGCCCAACTCCGAACGGGTGCGGTCCGCCGAGCTCCAGCGCGCCCAGCTAGAGACCGCCCTGCCGGAGGTGGCCGCACCCCGCCGCCGCCAGCCGTTTCTGCTGGCGGCCGTGGTGGTTGCCGCGATCGCGGCGGTGGCCGCGGTGGTGGCCCTGACGCTGCCCGACGCCGACGGCTCGGTCGGACCGACCGCGGCGGCCCCGACCTCGGCCGCTTCCACGGTCACCTCCGCCGCCCCGGTCGAGGAGAAGACCAGCGTGCCGGCCGCGGCGCCGGGCGCGCCGCAGCGGGTGCGCCTGCAGGACAACCGGGACAGCGTCGCCCTCCGCTGGATCTATCCGAAGGCCGCCGAGGGCCCGGTCCTGGTCTCCGGGGGCCGCGCCGGGCAGCAGCCGCGGGTGTTCCAACAGCTGTCGGCGGGCAGCGCGGAATACATCGTCTACGGCCTGAACGAGACGCAGAACTACTGCTTCACCGTCGCGGTGGCCTATTCCGCCGACCGGATAGCCGGCTCGGCGCCGGTCTGCACCACGCGCTGACCCTGCTCTGCTCACCAATACGCACCACCCCCGCTCGGACCATGGTCCTGGACCTCCTGCGGGGCTCACCTGAGGCGGTGGGCTATCCCCGGGTAGTCGTGCGCACCACGACCCGCCACTCGTGCCGCGCCGAGACGTCGGTTGGCAGGCCGAGCGCCACCCGGGCGCAGTG
>DASWMR010000081.1:0-2708 GCA_036399635.1 Actinoplanes sp.
ACAACAGCCTCGGCGGCGCCATCGCGGCCCAACTGTTCCTCGGCGCGCTCGGCGTCCTGATGGTCACCGGCGAATACGGCACCGGGATGATCCGCTCGACGTTCGCCGCCGTCCCGCGGCGCGGCATCGTCCTGGTCGCGAAGGCCGCCGTGTGCGGCGGCGCGGCTCTCACCGTCGGCCTGGTCGCGAGTTTCGCCGGCTATCTGAGCGGGCAGCTCGCGATCCGCGGCACCGCCATCCCGGCCGCCCGGATCGGTGATCCGGCGATCCTGCGCGCGGTCCTGCTGACCGGCGTGTACCTGGGCGTCACCGCGTTGATCGGAGTCGGCATCGGGACGGTCGTGCGGCACTCCGGCGCGGCGATCGGCACGCTGTTCGGCCTGATATTCGTCCCGATGATCGTGGCCGGCCTGCTCGGCGAGCACGCCATCGTGGTCGGCCGCTTCGTCCCGCTGTTGATGCTGCTCAACTCGATCGCGGTGACCTCGCCGATCCCCGGGCTGTTCGCCGGCTGGATCAGCGCGCTGCTGATGTGCGGGTACGCGGCGGTGGCGATCCTGTGCGGCGGCGTGCTGCTCCGCCATCGCGACGCGTGACCGACGACAATGAGCGGATGACCGCGCTGCGGGCACCGTTCACCACGCTGGCCCTGCGCCAAGTGGTGTTCTGCGTCCTCAGCGTGGTCATCGCCCTCGTGATCCTGGCCGTACCGATGATCGTGCCGGCCCTGGGCGTGCTCTTTCTCTGGGTGACCGGCGCCCTGGCGGCCCGGCCCGCACCCGTCGTCGCACCGTTGTTCCTGGTCCTGTTCCCCCTCACCATCGCGCTCCTGGTCGTGCTGGCCGCCCCGATCGGGCGCGCGATCGGTGCCGTGCATCGTCGGCTCGCCGCCCGACTGCTCGATGTGCACCTCGACGCCCCGCCGCCCCGACGGGAGAAACGCATCAGCGCCCTGGTCTCCGACGGACCGGGTTGGCGCGCCGTCGGGTACGGCCTACTCAAGGTGCCGTTGGCCGTCCCGGAGGGCTACGGCGCGTTCTGCTACGTCTTCGGCCTGGTCAATATGAGCTACCCGCTCTGGTGGCCGCTGTTTCGCAACCACCCGGCCGGCACGCGCCTCGGGCCGGTGTGGGCGCTGACTCCGTTCGGCACCATCGGTACGCGGACGCTCGCCGGCACACTACCGATCGCCGCGGCCGGCCTCGCCATGCTGCTGATCGCACCGTGGTTGATGCGGGCCGGTACGGCACTGGACCTGGCCGCGATGCGCCGGCTGCTCGGACCGCGTCACCTCGCCGAGCGGGTCCGCGAACTGCAGGTCCGCCGGGGCCGGGCGATCGACGACGCGGCCGCGATGATGCGCCGGCTAGAGCGTGACCTGCACGACGGCGCGCAGATCCGGCTGGCCACCCTGGCAATGAACCTCGGCATGGCGGCCGAGAAACTCGGTGCCGAGGGCCCGCCACTCGACCTCGCGCAGGCCCGCGAGCTGGTCGCGCTGGCCCACCGCGGAGCGAAGGACGCCCTCGCCGACCTGCGCGACCTGGTGCGCGGGATCCACCCGCCGGTCCTCGACAACGGTCTCGGCGACGCGCTGGCAACGCTCGCGACGAGCAGCGCCATCCCGGTCACCGTGCACGTCGAGCTGTCCGACCGCCCGACGCCGGCGATCGAGACCATCGCCTACTTCTGCGCCGCGGAGCTGCTCGCGAACGCGGCCAAACACAGCCGGGCGGCCCATATCGGGTTGGGCGTCGTCCGATCCGGCGAGCGCCTGATGGTGACCGTCACCGACGACGGCATCGGCGGGGCCAATCCGAACGGTCCCGGCCTGTCCGGGCTGGCCCACCGCATCGCGGTGGTGGACGGCCGGATGTGCGTGCAAAGTCCGGCCGGCGGTCCGACCCGGGTCGAGATCGAGCTTCCCACACACGTGTAACGGAGGCGACGACATGCGGGTGGTGATCGCGGAGGATGCCGTGATGATGCGCGAGGGGCTGGTCCGGCTGCTCACCGACCGCGGCTTCGAGGTATGCGCGGCGGTGGGCGACGCGGATGCGTTGTTGACCGCGGTTGACGCCGCCGTCCCGGATGTCGCCATCATCGACATCCGGATGCCGCCGACGCACACGGACGAGGGGCTACGCGCCGCGATCGACATTCGGCGCGACCATCCCGACGTCGGAGTGCTGGTGTTCTCGCAGTACGTGGAGACCCGCTACGCGACCCGGCTGCTCGCTGATCGACCCGCCGGCGTGGGCTACCTGCTCAAGGACCGGGTCGCCGACGTGGCCGAGTTCGTGGACGCGCTGACCCGGGTGGCGTCCGGTGGCACCGCGCTGGACCCCGAGGTGGTCGGCCGTCTGATGCGGGCCGGGCAGGCAGCGCAGCCGGGCCGCCTGGCCGGGGTGGCGTCGCTGACCCCCCGCGAGCGGGCGGTGCTGTCGCTGATGGCCGAGGGGCGATCCAACGCCGGCATCGCGGCGGCGCTGGTCATCACCGCCGGAGTCGTGGAGAAGCACGTGGCGAACATCTTCGCGAAACTCGGCCTGCCGCCCTCGGACAGCGACAACCGCCGGGTCCTGGCCGTCCTGCGTCACATCAGCGGCTGACCCCGGGCGACATCGGGTGATCGGTTAGCGCGGCCTCCACTCGACAGCTACTGCTTCATCGACGTTCATGAGTCTATGGTGCAGGCAGGACGGTAA
>DASWMR010000082.1:0-3972 GCA_036399635.1 Actinoplanes sp.
ACCTCTGCGGCCTCGCCCCAGGAAAGTGTGAAACCCGAGCCGCCATGGCCGTAGCAGGCGATCACCGGCGCCGAGTATCCCGGCACCACCTCCAGGCGGACACTGGTACGCGCGGGCCGCAGGCCGGCCGCCCGGGAGAGCACCGGCTGGCCGGCGAGTTCGGGCATCAGTGCGGTGACCCGGTCGAGGATGGCGGCCTCCACGTCGGGGTGCACCGCCTCGTCCCACGAACCGATGTCTCCGGTGCCGCCGCAGACTACGTCGTGGTCGCGGGGCACGACGTAGGTGAGACCCGCCGGGTTGTCGTCGTCGAGCAACCAGTCGGTTAGGCCCGGGTTGGCCAGCCGTACAACCTGGCCGCGGATCGGGAAGAGCTCTGGGTCGCCGCCGAGTAGCGCGGCCGAGCCGAGGCCGGCCGCCACCACCACGGCATCACCGTCGGTCACCTCGTCGAGGCTGTCGATCGCGCGGGCGTCGATGCGTACGCCCAAGGTTTCCACCCGCTGGCGCAACCAGTCGAGGTAGACGTCGGTCACGACCAGCGGCAGCGTGCATCGGATGCCGGTCGCTCCGGGCGGGACGTTCGGGCCGGCTGGGTGGCAGTCCGGCATGGCATCGGTCCAGCTCAGATCGGGCTCGGGTCGGCGCGACAGCACCGTTCCGGCCCGCAGGCGCACACCTGTCGCCGGGTCGCGGGACAGGTCCACCAGGCGGCGGCGGGTCACGTCGGCCGATGCGAGCACCCGGGGCGTCCGGGACACGGCGTGCGGGAACCAGATGGCCGCGGCCACCGACGAGACTGACGCACGGTGGTCCCGCGCCGCGAGCACGGTGACCCGGTGACCGTACGTTGCCAGCTCGTGCGCGACCGTCAGGCCGATCACGCCACCGCCGATGACCGATACCCGTGCCATCTCCACCCCCCAGACGAAGCCTGGCAAGCCCCCAGACGAAGCCTCGCAAGCCCCAGACGAAGCCTGGCAAGTGACGTTAGCCGCCGATGGTCAGGAAGACGTTGTCGATGTCGCCGGCGAACTGGTCGTTGCCTTTGCCCGGGCCCTTGCCGCCGATCCGCAGCGGCTCGGCGTTCGCGATCGAGAGCGTCCGTGGCACCGCGACGACCGCCCGCTCAACCCCGTCAACCGCCAGGGCGAGTTGGTCCGGCGTACGCGTGCAGGCGAGCGCATGCCACTTCCCGTCCGCCACGTCGATGAACGGCTCGGCCCGGTAGATCTGCTGGTGGGTCCCGGCGATCACGCAGCTCGGATGCCCGAGCCGGTGGTCGACCTGCAGCTTGAACTGGCTTTTCCCGCCGACCGAATACCCCTTCTGCAGCACGTTCGCGCCATCCGACAGGTCACCGTGTGTCATTCGCACCGACGCCCCGTACGCGAGCGGCTTTTTCCCGGGGTTGAGGGTGTCGTCGCGGGAACCCTGCAGGATCGCGCGGGGGCAGTCCCGCTCGTGCGGCAGCTTGCATCGGGCCGGATAGGACAGAGCAAGACCCACCCCCTGCCGTACGAGGCGTAGCGCGCCCCCGTTCTCGCCGAGGGGTCGCAGCTCGTGTTTCCCGGCGGCGTCGGTAATCGGCCGGCGCACACCTCCGTCGAAGGTGTACTGCACGGTCAGCGGGCCGGGTGCGACGCCGACCTTTCCGGTCGACGCCCGGGCGACCGGTGCGGTGCTGACCTGGAGCAGGCCGGGGGCCACCGGGTGGACTACGGCGAAGGCCGGCAGAGAAGACGGCGTGCGCGCGATGACCAGGATGAGACCGCCGATGAGGAGCGGGACGGTCAGCAGCGGGAGACCCCAGCGAGTGCGGAACATAAGGCAATTGTCCCAATTAGCCGGCTCCGTGGGCGATTCACGCCCGAATAACGGCGAAAGCACCCGGACGAGGTCAACTGACCGCCCGGCTCGGCGCGGCCGTTGCGGGTATCGGGTGCACCGGTTCGCCGACGACCGCGTGCACGACGTCGTCCAGTGTGAGCACGCCGAGCGGCCGCTTGCCGTCGCTCACCTGCACGATGTGCAGCCGGTCGCGGCGCATGGTGATCAGCAGGTCGGCCAGCGTGCGGTCCGGCGAGACGGCCGCGAGCGGGCGGATGATCTCCGGTGGCATGGGCTGCAGGCGCCGGTCGGTGGCGTACCCCAGGATGTCCTTGACGTGCACGAAGCCCAGCACCCGCCCGGTCCCGCTCTGGAGCACCGGGAACCGGGATCGGCCGCTGCGGGTGGCCACCGCCTCCACCGTCGCCGGCGATGCGTCGTCGGTCACCGTGGTGATGCCGGACCAGGGGCGGAGGATGTCGGCGGCGGTGCGGTCGTTGAGCGCGAGGGCGGCGTGGATGCGGGCGTACTGCTCGGTGCCTAGCAGGCCCTCGCTGCGCGCCTGGGTGACCATGCCGGCCAGTTCCTCGGCGGTGAAGACGGTCTTCACCGCGTCGGTCGCCTCGATCTTCCAGATCGACAGCACCATGCGGGCCGCCCACCGCATCGCGTTGAGGACCGGCTTGGTCGCGAGGCAGAAGCCCAGCATGAACGGGCCCAGCCAGAGGACGGAGCTCTCCGGGCCGGCGAGCGTGATGTTCTTCGGCACCATCTCGCCGATGACGGTGTGCAGGAAGACGACCACCATCAGGGCGAGCACGAACGCGACCGGGTGCACGGCGCCCTCCGGCAGCCCGATCGAGGCGATCGGCTCCTCCAGTAGGTGGGCCAGCGCCGGCTCGGCGAGAGCGCCGAGGCTGAGCGAGCAGATCGTGATGCCGAGCTGGGCTCCGGCGATCATCAGCGGGATCTGGTTCATCGCGGAGAGCGCCCACCGGGCCCTCTTGGAGGTCGCGGCGAGCGGTTCCAGGGCGGTACGCCGGGATGCGATCAGCGCGAACTCGCCACCGACGAAGATGCCGTTGCCGATCAGCAAGAGGATGGTGACCAGGACCTTAGTCATCGGCGGGCGCTCCCGGCGCGACCACGCGCACCTGCTCGACGCGGTGCCGGTCGACCTCCATCACGGTGAACTCCCAGTCATTGGCGGCAAGCGACTCACCGACCACCGGAATGTGGCCGAGCTTGGCGAGCAGGAAGCCGGCCAGCGTCTCGTACGGGCCCTCGGGGAGCTTGAAGCCGGTCTGCTCCATCAGCTCGTCCTCCCGCAGCAGGCCGTCCACCAGGAACGTCTTCTCCCCGCCGGGCACCGTCAGCTCCTCGGTGCCGTTCTCCGCCGACTCGACGTCGTACTCGTCGGTGATCTCGCCGACCAGCTCCTCGATCAGGTCCTCGACGGTGACGACGCCGTCGGTGCCGCCGTACTCGTCGACCACGATCGCCAGGTCGGCGTCCGCCGCACGCAGGGCCGCGAGCACCTTGTCCAGGCTGAGGCTCTCCGGCACGTACACCGGCTCCTTGGCGATGGTGGCGACCCGCGTCCCGGTCCGCCGCTCGGGGAGCACGCCGAGCGCGTCCGGCACGCCGGCGACCCCAATGACGAGATCGATCGTGTCCTCGTACACCGGGAAGCGGGTGTGCCCGGTCTGCTGGGCCACCGCGATGAGATCGGCGACGCTCGCCGAGGTCTTGATGCCGACCACGTCGACCCGGGGCGTCATCGCCTTGGCGGCGCGTTTCTCGCCGAACCGGATGGTGCGGCGCAGCAGGGTCGCGGTCTCGGTGGGCAGCGCGCCGGCCCGGGCGCTGATCGCGGCCAGCAGGCCCAGCTCCTCCGGTGACCGGGCGCTGGCCAGTTCCTCCTGCGGCTCCACGCCGAGCCGCCGGACCAGCCAGTTCGCGGAGCCGTTGAGCCCGCGGATCAGCCAGCCGAAGGTTGTTGAGAAGGTCCGCATCGGACCGGCGGTGATCAGCGCGACCCGCATCGGCCGGGCCAGGGCCGCGTTCTTCGGCACCAGCTCGCCGAACAGCATGGAGACGATCGTGGCCAGCACGAGCGAGAGCACGTGGGTGACGGTCTCG
>DASWMR010000083.1:0-9448 GCA_036399635.1 Actinoplanes sp.
GGCGGTCGAGAAGACCCAGGACCGAGGTGGCCGGTGCGGGTGGCGCGAGCATCAGGCGTACGAGCGTGAGGTGTTCATATTCCTTCAGGTAGTCGGGGTCGTCGTCGACGCCGATGCCGCGCTCGCGGGCCCAGTGCGCAGCCGACCGCAGGTCGCCGGCGGTGATCTGGACCCGGGCCCGGATCGCGGCGATCGGGCGGATGTCGGGATAGAAGCCGGGCCGGTACATCGTCTCGGCCCGGTCGAGAAGGGGGACGGCGGTGTCGTAGTCGCCGCGGGCGGCGCACACCTGCGCCATGGCCACCGACCACCGATGCCGGTTCTCGGTGATGGAGCCACGCTCACCCAGGACCCGGGCCGTCTCGAGATGCGCCTCGGCGCCGGCCAGGTCGTCGAGCTCCCGGTCGAGTTCGGCCAGCCCGACGTGCAGGTCGGCGGTGGCCCGCGGGTACGGCTCCGCGGTTGCGGTGGCAGTCGCCAGGGCCTGCTGGTAGAGCCGGCGGGCGCGGCCGGGCCACCCGGCGGCCACCCACATGTCGGCCAGCACGATGGTGCTGTCCAGCTCGTCGACCAGGTTGCCGGCGGCGTGCAGGCTGCGGACCGCCTCGCCGAACGTGGACAGGGCCCGCCGGACGTCGCCGGCCGACCAGGTTGCCAGACCGAGGAAGCCGGCACCCGCACCCCGCACGCCGTGGTCCTCGGGACCGGCCAGGGCGAGGGCCCGCCGGGCGTGCCGCACGGTGCCCGGGACGTCGCCGCGGGCCTGGGCCAGCGAGGCGCGGTAGACGCTGATCGTCGCCGGTGCGGTCCGCAGATCCTCGGTGTCCGCCCATCCCGCCGCGAGTTCGTCGTCGCGGGCGCCGGCGGCGAGGACCCGTTCGGCCTCGTCGAGGCGGGCCTCGGCCGCGCCGGTCTCGCCGGCCATGATCAGCGCCCAGGCGGCGACGATGCCGAGGACCGGACTGCGCCGCACCACCGGCTCCGGCAGGGCACGCACCCAGGCCAGCAACAGGCTGTCCTGCCGGGCGCGGCGCATCTGCGGAAGCGCCACCTCCATCAGGTACGCGGCGTGGCCGAAATCCGCGGCGGCGATCGCATGCCGGACCGCGTCGGCGACGAGGTCGTGCGCGGCGTACCAGTCGCTGGCCAGCCGATGCAGGCCAGGCACCAGGCCGGGCTGCTCGGCGAGCAGCCGGGCCCGCAGGACATCGGCGAACAGGTGGTGGTAGCGGTACCAACAGCGGTGATCGTCGAGCGGGACCACGAAGAGGTTGCCGCGTTCGAGGTCGGCCAGCGTCCGGGCGCCGTCGGTGCGGCCGGTGACGGCGTCACACAGCGGCCCGGTGAGCCGGTCGAGGACGGCCGTCCGAAGCAGGAAGTCGCGCACCGGGGCGGGTTGCCGGGTGAGAACCTCGTCGGCGAGGTAGTCGATGACGAACCGGTTGCTGCCGGTGAACGCCGCGATGAACCCGTCGACGGCACCGCGTTCCCGGATGTCGCGGAGGGACAAAGCGGCCAGCTGCAGGCCCGCGACCCATCCCTCGGTGCGATCGTCGAGCGCGCGGACATCGGCGGCGGTGAGCTCCAGCCCCATCACCCGGTTGAGGAACTCCTGCGCCTCGGCGGGGCTGAACCGCAGGTCGGCGGCGCGCAACTCGGTGAGCTGCCCGCGGGCGCGGAGCCGGGCCAGCGGCAGCGGCGGGTCGGAGCGGGTCGCCACGAGCAGGTGCAGGTGCTCGGGGAGGTGGTCGAGCAGGAACGTCACCGCGTCGTGCACCTCGGTCGCGGTGATCACGTGGTAGTCGTCGAGGACGAGGATCCACCGCTTGTCCGGGCTCCGTTCGCCGGCGCCGGTGACGTCGTTGACGATCGCGGTCAGGGCCGTCTCGTCGGCGGCGGCGCCCACGTCCAGACCGGCGCTGCGCAGGGCGGCCACCAGGTGGGTGAGCAGGCGTACCAGGTCGTTGTCACCGTCGTCGAGCGAGAGCCAGGCGAGCCCGACGTCGGTGCGGCGCTCGCCGAGCCCGGCGAGCCAGTCGGTGAGCAGCGTGGTCTTGCCGAACCCGGCGGGCGCGGACACCAGGGTCAGCCGGTGGCCCACCTCAAGGGTGGCGTCGAGCCGCCCGGCCAGGCGAGGTCGCGCAACGAGCCGCGGGCGGCGGGCCGGCGCGTACAGCTTGGTGGCGAGAACCGGGACCGGCGCCATCAGAGAAGCATAGAAGCCATCCGGGCACTGGGTGACGCGCCCGTGCCCGGCCGGCCCCGGATCCAAACATATCGACGGTGTCCAATAGCCCACGTGATGTTGGCATGCGGGCGCGGCGCCGGGCGCGAATAATTCCTCCATGTCCAACATCGATGAGCCGCTGATCTGCCCCGCCCGCGTCACGCTCGATGCGAGCCAGAAGGCCTTTCTGGACGAGCTGCCCTCCAGCGCGCCCGCCCTGCAGGCCGAGCTGGGCTGCGAGCTCGAGCCGGGTCACCAGGGGTCGCACGCCGCCCTCGCCCAGCAGGTCGACGACACCATGTGGTGGGTGCACTGGACCCTGACCGCCTCCGAGATCAACACGTACACCTGGTGCTCGGCGCAGAAGCCGCCGTCCGAGGAGATCCCGGACGACGACCGGTGCGTGCTGTACGCGGGCCATCCCGGCCGGCACACGACGAGCAAGGACTACTGGGTGACCGACGAGGCCGCCTGAGCGGTCGAGCGGGCCTGGCGGGCGTACGCGCGCACGTCGGCATCCGGGTCACCGTCGGCGGCGCGCAGCGCGGCGGCCACGTCGTCGCGCCCGGCCCAGCGGGCCAGCGAGCGCACCGCCGCGCGCCGGACGTCGAGGTGGGCGTCGCCGACCGCGGTCAGCAGGACCGGCACGGCCACCCCGGTCTCGGCCGTCGCCAGCGCCTTCGCGGCGCCCTCGCGCACCTGCCACGCCGGGTCGTCCGCGAGGCCGATCGCCGCCGCGGCCAGCGGGTTGGTGCCCTCGATGCCGGCCGTGGCCTGCAGCGCGGCGGCGCGGACCAGCGGGTCCAGGTCGGCCGTCAGCTCGCCCAGGGCGTCCACCCCGCGGCGGTCGGCCACCGTGCCGAGCCCGTGCGCGGCCGCGACCCGCACCTCGCGGGCCGGGTCGCCGGCGGCGACGGACAGCCCGGTGACGTCGTCGCGGCGCACCAGGCCGCGGACGGCCTGCAGGCGTACCGCCACCTCGGAGTCCTCGGCGGCCGCCCGGAAGTCGTCGACCGCACCGAGGTCGGTGACCCGCAGGAGTTCCACCACCAGGTCCCGGACGGCGGTGTCGGTGCTGCCGTAGGCGATCCGCAGCCGGCCGGCCAGGCGTTCCTCGGACGGCAGCACGTCGGCCAGCTCCCGGAGCCCGGCGACGGCGGCCGCACGCACCGGCCCGGCCGGGTCGCCCAGCGCGTCCACCAGCGCGTCGGCCACCCCGGCCGGAGCCACCTCGGTGAGCGTGGCGACCGCGGTGCGGCGTACCTCCGGCTCCTCGTCGCCCAGGAACGGCGCGAAGGCGGCCAGGTCCGGTTCCTGCTCGGCAAGCGCGAGTACCGCGACGATGCGTCCGGCGTCCGGGCCGCTGCCCGGCGCCGCGAGCCGGTCGGTGGCCGACCGCCGGCCGGGCGCGACGGCGAAGCGGCGCGGCTCGGCCACCGGTGTCTCGGCCGGCCCGGCGGGTGGCCGGAAGTCGTCGACCGGCACCAGGTAGTCGGCCACCGGCCGCTTGATGAACTCCATCTCGCCGCTCGCGGTCCGCCGCAGGTTGAGGTGGTAGAGCCATTCGGCGTCGTCGCGCTCCGGGTGGTCGGCGCGGTCGTGGTAGAGACCCCAGCGGCTCTCGGTGCGCACCAGCGAGGCCCGCGCCGCCATCTCGGCGCAGTCCCGGATGAAGCTGACCTCGGCACACCGCATCAGCTCGTGCGGCGTCCGCGCGCCCATCCCGTCGATCTCCCGGGTCATCCGCTGGAACGTCTCGACCGCGATCTCCAACTTCGCCGCCGACTTCGGTGGCGCCACGTAGTCGTTGACGAACCGGCGGAGCTTGTACTCCACCTGCTGCTGCGGCGGGCCGTCCGGCTGGGACAGCGGGCGGTAGATCAGCTCGTGGGCGTCGGCGATCTGGTCCGCCGGCAGCGGGACCGGTGCGGTCGCGGGCAGTCCGGCGGCGTGCGTGCCGGCCAGGTCGCCGAAGACGAAGGCGCCGATCATGTAGTTGTGCGGGACGCAGGCGAGGTCACCGGCGGCATACAGACCGGGTACGGTCGTCGCGCCGTTCTCGTCGACCCAGACGCCGGACGCGGAATGCCCGCCGCACAGGCCGATCTCCGAGATGTGCATCTCCACGTCGTGGGTGCGGTAGTCGTGCCCGCGCCCGGCGTGGAACGAGCCCCGGGTCGGTCGCTCGGTGGTGTGCAGGATGTTCTCCAGTGCGCCGATCGTCTCGTCCGGCAGGTGGCTCACCTTCAGATAGATCGGCCCGCGGTCGGAGTCCAGCTCGCGCGCCACCTCGGCCATCATCTGCCCGGACCAGTAGTCACAGTCGACGAAGCGCTCGCCGCGGTTGTTGACCTGGTAGGCGCCGAACGGGTTGGCGACGTACGCGCAGGCCGGTCCGTTGTAGTCCTTGATCAGCGGGTTGATCTGGAAGCACTCGATCCCGGAGAGCTCGGCACCGGCGTGGTACGCCATCGCGTACCCGTCGCCGGCGTTCGTCGGGTTCTCGTAGGTGCCGTAGAGGTAGCCGCTGGCCGGCAGCCCGAGCCGGCCGCACGGCCCGGTGGCCAGCACGACCCCGCGGGCGGCGACCGTCACGAACTCGCCGCTGCGGGTGTCGAACCCGGCCGCGCCGACCGCCCGGCCCTCGTGGGTCAGCACCCGGACCGGCATCACCCGGTTCTCGATCTGAATCCGCTCGCGCATCTCCCGACGGCGCAGCACCCGGTAGAGCACCTTCTTGACGTCGCGTCCCTCCGGCATCGGCAGCACGTAACGGCCGGAGCGGTGCACCTGCCGTACGGCGTAGTCCCCGTACTCGTCCTTCTCGAATTTGACCCCGTAGCGCTCCAGGCGCTGCACCATCGCGTGGCCGCGGGTGGCGGTCTGGTGGATGGTGCGCTGGTTGACGATGCCGTCGTTGGCGCGGGTGATCTCGCGGACGTAGTCCTCCGGCGTGGCTTTGCCGGGGATGACCGCGTTGTTGACGCCGTCCATGCCCATCGCGAGCGCGCCGGAGTGGCGCACGTGCGCCTTCTCCAGCAGCAGGACCCGGGCGCCGTGCTCGGCGGCGGACAGCGCGGCCATGGTGCCCGCGGTACCGCCGCCCACCACGAGCACGTCGCAGTCGAGGTGGCGAGGTTCCGCTGGCGAGGGGATCAGCACGGGACACTCCGTAAATCGGTTTCCGGCGCACCGAGGGCTTCGAGGATCTCTCGGCGCGCGGCGCGGATCAGCGGGGTGCCGCGGGTCGCGGCATCACGGGGATGGGGTACGTCGACGAGCGTCTCGATGCCGCCGGCGCCGAGGACCGCCACCCGGTCACCGAGGAACAGCCCCTCGTCGACGTCGTGGGTGACGAAGACGACGGTGGCCGGGGTGGTGCGCAGCACGTCGACGAGCAGCCGTTGCATCGCGCCGCGGGTCTGCGCGTCGAGCGCGCCGAACGGCTCGTCCATCAGGATGGCCCGGGGCTCGCCGGCGAGCGTCCGGGCCAGCTGGACGCGCTGCCGCATCCCCCCGGAGAGCTGGGCGGGCAGCCGGTGCTCCTGGCCGTCCAGGCCCACCCGGGCCAGCCAGCTCTCGGCCCGGGCCCGGCGTTCCCGGCGCGGCACCCGGCGGATCGCCATCGGCAGCTCGACGTTGCGCCGCGCGGTGCGCCACGGCAACAGGGCGTCGTCCTGGAACATCAGGGCGCGGTCGGGGGAGGGGCCGGTGACCGCGACGTCGTCGGCCCGCATCGAGCCGGCGGCGACCGGCAGCAGCCCGGCCAGGCCGCGCAGCAGGGTCGACTTGCCGCAGCCGGACGGGCCGACCACGACGAAGACCTCGCCGGGGCGGACCTCGAGGGTCAACCCGCGGACCACCGGATCGCCGCCGTGTGCCAGGGCCACGTCGTCGACGCGCAGCGCCAGGCCGGTCCGCGCGTTCATCGCGCACCGCCGAGCCGGCGCGCCGGCAGCCAGCGGGTGACCCGCCGGCCGGCCAGCTCCACCGCGGCCGAGGTGGCCCAGCCGAGGATGCCGATGGTGACCATGCCGACCAGGACCGCCGGATAGTCCACAATCGTGTAGGCGTGCCACGTCCGGTAGCCGACGCCGAAGTCGCCGGAGATCATCTCGGCCGAGATGACGCAGATCCAGGACACTCCCATGCCGACCGACAGACCGCCGAGCACGCCGGGCAGCGCGCCCGGGAGCACCACGCCGGCGAGCACCCGCCAGCGGCCGCCGCCCATCGTGCGCACGGCGTCCTCCCAGACCGTCGGCAGCGCCCGCACGGCGTGCCGGGTGCTGACCAGGATGGGAAAGAACGCCGCGGTGAAGGTGATGAAGACGATCCCCTGCTCGTTGCGCGGGAACAGCAGGATGGCGACCGGCACCAGGGCGATGGCCGGGATCGGCCGGATCACCTCGAACAGCGGCTGCAACAGGTCGGACAGCAGCCAGGAGCGGGCCACCGCGACACCGGCCGCGATGCCGGCCAGGCCGGCGAGGGCGAAGCCGGTGAGGATGCGCACCAGGCTCTGCGCGATGTCGAGGTAGTAGGCCGGGTCGCCGAGGAGTCGGCCGAACTGGTCGGCCACCTCCAGCGGCGTGGGCAGCCGGTCGAAGCGCACCCAGGCGGTGACGTCGGCCGCGGTGAGCCACTGCCAGAGCAGCAGGGCGGTCGCGAGGGAGGCGGCCCGGACGGCCCAGCGCAGGGCGGCATGGCGGGGGCGGGCGGCGGGCTTGCGCTCACCGACCGGTGCGGGGGCCGGGGCGAGAACGGTCGCGGTCACGACGAGGCCACCGCTTGGGCGTACGCCAGCACGCTGCTCTGAGAGTGTGCGGCCACATACCGCTGGGCGGCCGCGGTGGTGACGAACGGCAGGAAGCGGGCGCCGTCGCGTACCCAGGTGCTCTTGTCGGCGAACCAGCGGGTTCCGGTGACGGCGTCCGGCACGTACGCGGCCCGGATCTTCTGGCCCCTGCCCTGTGCGGCCTTGACCGCGCGCAGCAGGCAGGTCGGATCGGAGCTCGCGTGGGTGGCCGGCTCGCCCTGCAGCCACAATTCGCCGGCGGTCGCCGGGTCGTTGACCGGTGTCTTGCAGATCTCGTCGGTGCCGGTCAGCGCGGCGCGGTTGGCCGTGCCGCCCAGGTCGGTGGTGGCCAGCCGCTGGAGGTAGCTGTCGTCGACGAAGGCGGCGAGGTCGATGTGCTGCAGCACCCCGATCGAGGTGAGGAACGGTACGTCGCCGTCGAGTGCCTGCCGCAGTCTGGGTTGCAGGGCCAGGTCGAAGGTCGCGATGCCGTTGGCGCCGTTGTAGAGGTAGACGACCTCGGCGGGCAGCCCGGTGCGTTCGGCGACGATCTCGGCGGCGCTGACCGGCTGCTGCCAGAGGAAGCGGGTGGCGTCGAGCTGAGCCTGCAGGAACGCCTGGACGACATCGGGATTGGCGGTGGCGTACTGCTCGCGGACCACCGTGCCGTGCAACGTCGGCACCCCGAGCTCGCCGCCGTCGTAGAGCACCCGGGCGTCGCCGCGGTGCACGAGCAGGCCGGGCCAGGCGACGAACTGCGACAGCGCGTCGACGTTGCCGGACTGCAGGGCCGAGGCGCCGACCGGCGGCTGCTGGTTCTCGACCCTGACGTCCTTCTCCGGGTTCAGCCCACTCTTGCGCAGCGCCTGCACCAGGGTGCCGTGCGCGGCCGACCCCGAGCTGGTCGAGACGACCTTGCCGCGCAACTGGGCGATCGAGCGGATCGGTGAATCCGGCGCCACCACCACGGTGTTCAGTGCGCCGCGCAGGTTGTAGCCGGTGACCGCGACCATCTTGGTGCGGGTCTGCGGCGACTGCTGGCCGCGGGCGCCGTTGATCAGCAGCGGGTAGTCGCCCATCGATCCAATGTCGATCTTGGAGGCCATCATCTGCGCGGTGATCGGTGCGCCGGTGTCGTAGTCCTGCCACGTGACGGCGTACTTCTTGCCGTTGGTTTTGCCCAGCTCGGCCAGGCGCTTCTCGAAGTAGGCCTGGGCGCGCAGCAGCGTGCCGGCGGTGACGGTGTTGATGGTCTTGGACTGGTAGCCGATCACCACCGCCTGGCTGCCGGCCTCGGCGTCCTGGCCGGCAACGGTGCAGCCGGCCGCGGCCGTGACGAGTACGAGTGCGGCGGCGAATCTCATCGAGTACCTCATCGGATCAGGAACGGCATGTTGACGGTCACGGCGCCGGTCGGGCACCGGGCGGCGCACGGGCCGCAGTACCAGCACTCATCGACGTGCATGTAGGCCTTGCTGGTCTCCGGATCGATGGCCAGCGAGTCCAGCGGGCACATGTCGACGCACAGGGTGCAGCCGTCGATGCAGAGGCTCTCGTCGATGACGACGGGCACGTCGACGCGATGGTTGACCAGGGCCATGGCTCTCCTCAGATGGGTTTTTGAGCAGGGGGTAGCGTGATTTGTGCGTTCGGTGGTGTCTCAGAAGCGCGGGTCGGCCCGCAGCAACTGGGTGCGCAGGGTGAGCCGGTCGCCGCGGAACCGGATCCACTCGAGGTCGACCGGTCGCCCGTCGGCCAGGTGACTGACCCGCTCGACCATGAGCAGGGCGGCCCGGTCGGGCACCTCGAGCAGCGCCGCGCAGTGCGGGTCGGCGTTGACCGCCTCGACGCTGATGTCGGCCGCGCCCAACCTCTGGCCGGTAGTCTGCTCGATGAGCACGAAGACGTCGTTGTGGGCCAGGTCCGCGGACAGCAGCGGAATGCCGATGTCGTGCGGCAGATAGGTCAGGTCGAGCGACACCGGCTCGCCGTCGAGCCGGCGCAGCCGCTCCAGGTAGACCACCGGCTCGTCGGCGGGCACCCGCAGCCGCTGCGCCACCGTCGCGGGCGGCCGGATCACGCTCAGCGCCCGGACCTCGTTGGTGACCTCGCCGTGCTCGTGCAGGGTTTCCGCGAGCCCGGCCAGCCGGTGCAGGCCGTGCGAATACTTCTCGGTGGTCACTGTCGTGCCCACCCCGGGCAGACGGTCGACCAGGCCCTCCGCCGAGAGCAGGCCGAGCGCCTCGCGCACGGTGTTGCGCGACGCCTCAAACTCGTGACAGAGCCGGGCCTCGCCGGGGAGCTGGCCGGTGAAGGCGCCGGCCAGGATCTGATGGCGCAGCACGTCGGCGATCTGCCTCGCCTGGTCGGCACGCCGCCGTCGGGCATCGATAAGCGTCGCCATCCGGCTCACCTCCGCCCTC
>DASWMR010000084.1:0-2667 GCA_036399635.1 Actinoplanes sp.
CTGGTGGTTCAGGTAGGGCTCGCGGACCCGGCGGTCCTCGGCGTGCAGCCGGGCAGCCAGGTCGAACGCCAAGACCAGCTGCACTCGCTCGGCCGGCGGGAACGACTCCAGCTCCATTTGGAACCTGTTTCGGAGCCCGGCCTCGCCGTACACCTCAGTGATCGCATGCAACGGCATCGACAGCAGCATCCTTGGCGCCATGCCGAGAAGGTATCGGACGGCGCACTCCGGCGGGCCGGGATCAGCCACCCGCCGGAGATCTCGATCAGCTACCAGTCCAGCTACCAGGGTCCGCTACCACTCTCAGCCACCGCTGGGGGACCGCGCCGGGACCGGCTGGGGCGAGGGGCGCCGGTCCGCGAGCGCCGACGCCTGCTTGAGCGACCACGGGTTGGTGCTCTCCGCGTGGATGCCCCGCTTGGGCGTGCCGGCGCCGTCGGTGAACTCCTCGTCGGTCATCGCCTGCAGCGCGCACAGCGCGACCCCGACGATGGTCGCCGCGGTGATGATCGTGATCGGCACGATCATGGTGAGCGGCCGGATGCCGTGTACCACGCCCGGCACCGGGTCGAGGTGCACGGTAAGTGCCGCCATGCCGATGTAGTGCATCGCGCAGACCGCTATCGCCATGATCGCGGCGGCGCCGAAGATCCGAGCCCAGCCGCGCACCGAGACGGTGAACCAGAGCGCCGCGGTAGCTGCCACCACTGCGATGATCGCGGAGGCCAGCACCAGCGCCAGGTTGTACCGGATCTGACCGGCGACGTACACACCCAGCATGCCGGTGAAGTGCATGGCGAGTACGCCACCGCCGGTCACCGAGCCGGCCGCGACCATCCTCGGCACGCTGCGGCGACCGTTACCGACGATGAGCAGCCCGGCACCGACTGCCGTCACCGAGAAGACCAGGCTGGCGACGGTCAGCAGAAGGTCGTACCGGACCGGGCTCTCCGGCACGTCGAAGCCGAGCATGGCGGCGAAGTGCATGAGCCAGATCGCTCCGCCGCCGATCGCGAACGCGGCGATCAGCAACCAGCGGTTGCGCCGGCTGCGGTTACGGGCGTCGCGCGCCCGGGCCGCGCTCAGCAGGCCGAAGAAGGAACCGAGGAAGGCCAGCAGGTACGCGGCGATCGGGTTGAAGGCCCCGTAGGTGAAGTGATGGACATCGGCCACGAACGGCACCTCGCGAAGAATCGATGAGTGTTCGCGAGTGATTTAGTCAGAAATCTGCCGACATCCATCGCACCGGCAGTCCGCCGACCGTCCGCTGGCCGAGCACGAAAACCGCCCTCAGGACGCGCCCACCAGGCTCGTGTCGACCTCTTCGGACAGTAGCTGGTAGACGTTGTACGCCTGCTTGATGACCGGGTGGGCGACGTTGCGTACCGGCACGCCGCCGGGGGTGCGCCCGCGCTCCGAGCCGTGGTGCGCGTGCCCGTGCAGGGCGAGCGCGGTCGGTGCCGAGTCGATCGCCCGGCCCAGCTGATAGCAGCCGAGGAACGGGTAGATCTCCAGCGGCTCGCCGACCAGGGTATCCGGCACCGGCGCGTAGTGGGTCAGCGCGATCAGGGCATCCACCTGCAGGGACTGCAGGGCAGCGGCCAGCCGGTCGGCGATCTCCTCGGTGGCGCCGACGAAGTTCTTCATCTCGCGCTCGCCGAAGTTACTCGCGCAGGCGCCGGCGAACCCGCCGCCGAAGCCCTTCACCCCGGCCACCCCGACCCGGTGACCGTGCAGCTCGAGCACGGTCGTGTCGCCCTCCAACACGGTGATCCCCGCCCCGGTGAGCACCTTGGTGACCTCGTCCTGCTGGTCACTCTGGTGATCATGATTGCCGAGCACCACGACGACCGGTACGCCGAGCCCACCGAACTCGGTGGCGAAGCAGCGCGCCTCTTCCGGGGTGCCGTGCCGGGTGAGATCGCCGGCGACCAGCAGCGCGTCGGCCCGGTCGGGCAGCTCGTCGAGGGCGGGCCGGTAGCGGCCCACTACGTCCTGGTCCACGTGGACGTCGCCAACGGCGGCAATCCGGATCATGAAATCTCCTCCACCTCGGTGGGCGCCTGGGCCCGGGTGATGCCGATATCGCAGGTGATCGCCAGGTCCGGGTAATGGCTGGAGATCTGCCGGCAGATCTCGTCCCGGCGCTGAGCGCTCTCGACCTCCCCGAGCAGGACCACGGCGTGCTCCCGCCGCTGGACCGTGATGCCCTGTTCGGCGACCCGGCCGTCCTCGGTGAGCAGCCGTTGGATCTCGGCTTCCAGATACTCGTCGAGTTCGTTGGTCATCTCATCCCCCTACCCTCGCTCCGGCACCATGCACCTGCTCGCCCGCCTCGAGCGGGACCACGTCCAGCCGGTCCAGCAGGACGAGGAACGCCTCCGCGTACGGCGAGTCGGCAGTCTCCCGCCGTACCCGGCTCCAATCGATCTTTTCGCGCAGCGACCGGGCCACCGGCAGCCCCGTGGCGAAGTCGCAGTAGTGCTGGCTGTAGCTCAGCAGCTTGTGCACCATCAGCTGAGTGGCCGAGAGCACCGGCATGAAAATGGCCTCGACCGAGATCTGCTCGGTGTCGTGCAGCGTCTCGTCGGTGACCGGCGACTCCACCGGTCGGTAGATCAGGTCAACCATCCGGTCCTCGTCGAACACCTTGACCAGCCAGTCTTC
>DASWMR010000085.1:0-8311 GCA_036399635.1 Actinoplanes sp.
CTGAGCCTGATGCTGCTGGCCGGCAAGCGGTTGAAGCCGGTCGCCGACGGCATCGGCTTGGCGGTGCCAGTCAAGGCGTAAGGCTGAGGATGCCGGTCAAAGCGTAAAGGCCGGAGCCGCCCGTCAAGGCGTGAGCTCGACGACCTCGAGTAGGCCGCTGAGCACCAGGATCTGGTGCACCGAGCGGGTCGGATGGGCGAGCCGGAAGCGGACGCCGGCATCGCGGGCCCGCTGAAAGCCGAAGACCAACGCGCCCAGCCCGGTCGAGTCGATGAACGCCAGATCGGTGAGGTCCACGACGATCTCCCGCAGGCCGGTGGCCAGCGCCTCGCCGAGCGCGACGCGGACCTGGTCGACGGTCATGATGTCGACCTCGCCGCGCAGCGCGACAGTGGCCGTGCCACCCGCGCGATCGAGGCTGGTCACGAACTCATCGGGCAACTCTTCGGGCAATGCGGTCCTTCTTCCACAGTCGTGACGGTTCCACGTACGGTAATCGGCGTCACCAACATGTGCACATGTGAGGAGCGTGGTGTGCCGATCCGGGGCGGTCTACCGCCGCGTAATCCCCGCTTCACCGGTCGCGAGGACCTGCTTGCCCAGCTGCGTGCCCGGCTGGCGCAGGGTCCGGTCGTCCTGCTGCCCGGCGACGAGCACCCGCTGGGCGGCACCGGGCGCACCCAGTTGGCGGTGGAGTACGTCTACCGGTACGCCGACACGTACGACCTGGTGTGGTGGATCCCGTCCGAGCAGAGCGCCGGTGCCCGGGCCGCGCTGATCGGCCTGGCCCAGCGACTCGGCCTGCCCGAGTCGGGCGACATCAACCGCACCCTCGCCAAGGTCCGCGACGCGCTGAGCCGCGGTGAGCCCTACCGCAACTGGCTTGTCGTCTTCGAGGACGCGAACCGGCCCGACCAGATCACCTCCTATTTGCCCAGCGGCGCCGGGCACGTGCTGGTGACCAGCCGCAACCCGCGCTGGTCGGCCGAGGTGGCGCAACCCGTGCCGGTCGGCGTCTTCGACCGGGCGGACAGCGTGGACCTGCTCCGCCGCCACGCACCCGAGCTTTCGTCCACCGAGGCGGAGCAGCTCGCCGAGCGGCTCGGCGACGTGCCGATGGCGCTCGAGCTGGCCGCGGCGCTGCGCGGCGCGACCGGCTGGTCGGTCGACGACTATCTGGACCGTTACCAGCGCCGGGCCGATGAGCTGGCCTTCCCCAGCCCGGTCCGGGTGGCCTGGGGTCTGGCCGCCGACGGCCTGCGCGACGCGTCCGCGGCGGCGTACGAGTTGCTGGAGCTCTGCGCGTTCCTGGGTGGCGCCCCGGTTTCCTGGCGGCTGCTCTGGGGTGCCCGGCTGCTGCCGCTCCCGCCCGGGCTGGCCGGCACGGTGCGCATCGAGCGCCGGCTCAAGGCCGCGCTGCGGTTGATCGGCCGGTTCGGCCTTGCCGAGTTGGACCCGTCCGGCGATCAGCTGCTCGTGCACCCGCTGGTTCGCGGCATGCTCGCCGCCGCCGACCCGGGCGACCCGGACGACCCGGCGGTCCGGGCCCGCTACGCCGACCTGACGCCGCATCTGGTGCACTCCGACGTGCTCGGTGCCGGCGCCGAGGAGGTCCGCCAACTGGTGATCAACTGCGTCCGGTACCACTTCGCGCGGGGCGACTACGACTCCAGCCGCGACCTGGCCGCCGCCGCCGTGAACCGCTGGCGCGACGCGCTCGGCGAGACCGACGTGCAGACCCTTCTTGCTTCGTTCCACCTGGCCAACGCGTTGCGCGCGGTGGGCCGCAGTGCGGAGGCGCGCCGGCTCAACGAGCAGACCCTGCGGGCCCAGCGTGCGGTGCTCGGCGGCGACGACGAGACGACCCTGGCCACCGCCAACAGCGTCGGCGCCGACCTGCGTCTGCGCGGGCACTTCGGCCAGGCCCGGCAGCTGGACGCCGACAATCTGGTCCGCTACCGGCGGCTGTTCGGCGACAGCTTCCCGACCTCGCTGCGCTGCGCCAACAACCTCGCCGCCGACCTGCGGCTGCTCGGCGACTTCCGGGGCGCCCGCGCGCTGGACGAGCAGACCCTGCGGCACCGGCAGGCGATCTTCGCCGAGGGGCACCCGGAGACGCTCTCGTCCCGGGCCGGGCTGGCCTTCGACCTGTTCGGGCTCGGCGACTACGCCGGTGCGGCCGAACTGCTGGACGGGGTCCTGGT
This sequence comes from Actinoplanes sp., assembly GCA_036399635.1. Lineage (GTDB taxonomy): Bacteria > Actinomycetota > Actinomycetes > Mycobacteriales > Micromonosporaceae > Actinoplanes. The sequence goes on from DASWMR010000085.1 coordinate 2,205, forward strand.
CGCCGACGACCACCCGTTCGCGCTGTGGGCATCCCGGTTCGCCGCGATGGCGGCCCGCCGCCGGGCCACCCCGAACGCAGTGGCCCTGGCCGAGACCAGTGTGGAGCTGTGCCGGCGCCGGTTCGGTGATCTGCATGTGGAGACGCTCGCCGCGGTGGTGTCGCTGGCCAACGCGGTGCGCGCCGACGGCGCCTACGACAGCGCCCACGAGCTGCTGGAACGCGCCGTGATCCGGTATCACTCGGTGCTCGGCGACGAGCATCCGTTCACGCTGGTCGCGGCCGGCGGGCTGGCCGCGGTGGTGCGGGCGACCGGCCGGTTCGACGAGGCGCGCCGGATCGACGACGAGGCGCTGGTCGGGCTGCGGCGTAGCGTCGGGCCCGATCATCCGTTCACCCTCAGCTGCGCCAACGGCTACGCCATCGACCTGTTCAGCCTGGGCGAGCGGCAGGAGGCGCAGCAGCTGGCCGCCGACACCTGGCAGCGATCCCGGACGACCCGCGGCGCCGACCACCCGGACACGCTGGCCTGCGCCTGGAACGCGGTGCTCGGCGGCACCGACGAGCAGGCACGGCACCAGGCGGGCGCGGCACTCGCGAAGGCGTACGGGGAGGGCCACCCGGTGCCGGCCCGGGTGGCTGCCGGCGAACGGCTGGAGACCGAAGTGGATCTCCCGCCGACCTAGCGGGCGTTCAGCGACTGCTGGGTCAGCAGGGTGGTCAGCGCGTCGGCCGGCATCGGCTTGGCGAAGTGGTAACCCTGCGCCTGGGCGCAGTCCAGCTCCCGCAGGCGGGAGGCCTGGTCACTGTCCTCGACGCCCTCGGCGACCGGCGCCAGGTTGAAGGTGCGGGCGATCTGCAGCACCGCCTCGGCCACCGAGCCGCCGGTCGAGACGTCCAGCATCGCCTGCACGAACGACTTGTCGATCTTCACGACGTCGACCGGCAGGGTGCCCAGGTGGCTCAGCGACGAGAACCCGGTGCCGAAGTCGTCGAGCGCGATCCGCACGCCCAGCTCCTTCAGCGCGTTCAGCACCCGGGCCGACTCGGTCAGCTCCAGCACCAGCAGTTCCGGCGTGATGCCGGTGTCCACCAGCACCTGGCGCACCTCGTCGACCAGCGCCGGGTTGCCCAGCTGGGAGGCCGACAGGTTCACGTTCAGCTCGAAGTCCGGGTTTTCGGCCTGCCAGATTACGGCCTGCTGGCAAGCCTCGCGCAGCACCCACATGCCCAGCTCGGGCATCATGCCCATCGATTCGGTCAGGTCCAGGAACGCGGCCGGCGGCAGCAGCCCGCGGGTCGGGTGCCGCCAGCGGATCAGCGCCTCGACGCCGACGGTGTGCTCGCCGGCCAGATCGACGATCGGCTGGTAGTACACCTCGAACTGCTTGTCGGCCAGCGCCCGGTGCAGCGCCTTCTCGTCGTGCCGGAGCTGCTCGAGCTCGGCGAACCGGGCCGGGTCGAACCGCCGGGCGACGCCCTTGCCCTCGTCCTTGGCCTGGAAGAGAGCCGAGTCCGCCTCGCGCAGCAGGGTGTCCACATCGATCTCGGAGCCGCGGGTGATCGCGATGCCGGCGCTGGCCCGGATGGTCAGCACCGCGTCGCCGAAGGTCAGCGGTTGCAGCAGGTCGCTCAGGATGCGGTTGGCGACGGTGTCGGCGATCTGGTCGTCGGTGAGCATGGGCAGCAGCACGACGAACTCGTCGCCACCGAGCCGGGCCACCACGTCGTGGCCGCGCACGTTCGCGTTCAGCCGCTCGGCGGCGACGCGCAGCAGCTCGTCGCCGGCCTCGTGGCCGTAGGTGTCGTTGACCCCCTTGAACCCGTCGAGGTCGAGGAGAATCACCGCGGTCATCGAGTCGTTGGCGTCGCTCAGCACGTCCCGGGCGTGGTCCATGAACATCGTCCGGGTGCCGAGTTGGGTCAGCGGGTCCTTGATCGCCTGGCGGGCGAGGATGGCCCGCTCCCGGCTGAGGTCGCGCATCAGGCCCTCGTCGGTGTGCGAGCCGAGAACCTGCCGGATGAGGATCGTCGCGGCGACCACGATGATCAGCCAGGTCAGTGCCGGCCCGGCGCCGCCCGGTCCGGCCTGCCGGACAACCGCCAGCACGATGGCGGCGGCGACCAGGACGTAGCGCACCAGCGGGAAGCGACGGGCGAGGAGAGCGAGGCCGGCGCCGAGCACCGCCACCACAGCGGCGGGCAGCAGCCAGGAGCGCAGGCCGGCGTCGGGCCCGGCCAGCCCGGCGAAGGCGATCGGCCAGGCGAGCAGCAGGAGCGACGCGTAGATCATGGCGAGATCGACGGTTCGACGAACCCGGTCCATGGCCTTGGTTGACCAACTCATGCTTCACCTCCGCGCCTTCCATCGGCGGCCGGCCGGCGGACATGAGTGCTATTGCCACCAGTTCGCCACCGTGCGGAGCTCGACGCCGAGCGTCCGCCAGACCGCACGCACCAGCTCCGGCCTCTCCCGGACCATCCGGTAGGGCGACGTCAACGCCACGCCGGCCCACAACGCGATCTCGGCCGGAAATTCCTCGAGTCCCGCGAGATAGCCCGCCAAGGCCCCGTCGTGGTCACCCTGCAGATAGCGGGCGTCAGCATTTTTGAGGTACGCGCTAGCACCGGTCCGGTGGTTTTCGCCAAGCTGGGCGTCGGTGCCGGGCCGCACGCCGCTACCGGGCGGAAGACTCTGGTCGCGCTCAGATCTGAGCAGGTCGTGCACCAGCCGCAGGCGGTCGCTGCGCTCCAGGGCGCGCCCGGTGGCCGGCCGCACTGCGGCCGCCGGCACTGCGGGCGGGGCCGCACCCGAGCGCCATGCCGCGACCAGGGTTGCCACGGTGGCCGGCTCGACTGTCAGGTTCTCGAGGCGCCAGCGCACCCGGTGCTCGGTGTTGGCCCCGGCGGCGAGCCGGCCGATCACCGGCGGGACCGGCTCGTCGAGCCAGCCGAGCACCTCGTCCCGCAGCGCCCCGGCGAACCGCCGGCCGGCCGCGGTGAGCACCGCGCTGGCGAGCAGCCCGTCCGCCGCCTCGACGACGGCCGCCCGCCATCGGGCGAACTCGAACGCCGCGAGCTGGCTGTGCCCGCCCATCCCCAGGTCGTCGCTCGCCAACTCGTCGCCGCTGCGCGCTGTTTCCCCGCTCGCGCTGCGCGCTGCTTCGCCCCGCCAGAACCGGGTTACGGCCAGGTAGGCGTACGCGCCGTGCAGGATGCCGAACGGCGGCCGCGGATCGGCCCGCCACGGCGAATAGCCCAGCTCGGTCGACGGCCGCACCAGGTCGAACAGCACCCGGACCGCGTTCAGGATGCTGTGCTGCGTCTCGTGCAGCAGACCGACCGCCAGCGACGTGGCGTCCGCCGGAGCGGAGAGCGCCACCGCGCCGTACGCGTCCGCGGAGGTCGCCGAGATGCCGCCGGCGCCGGGATCGGGATGCACCGGCACGATCACCGACAGCACCGCGGCCACCGTCTCGGCCGCCGCCCGGTGCCGCTCGACCAGCAGCCGCCACGCCCCTTCGAGATGGTGCTGCCAGGCGGCCGCCGCCGCGTCGTCCAGCGGGTCGGCCGGGTCGAGGCCGAGCCGGGCCCGCAGCGGATCGGTGTCCTCCAGCCGGACCCGCAGGGTGCGACCGAGGTGGGTGGCGGTGAGTATCCGGGCCGAGCTGTTGTGCTCCGGCGGCGGCGCGGACCCGGCGCGCCGGGCGACCAGGGTCGCGGCCGTGTGCAGCGCGGTCATCGGGTCGGCCAACCGGTGGCGTGCGTCCGGACCGGCGTACCACGCAGGGACCGTGCCGATCTCCCGCAGTAAGAGGAGATGGCGGCTGAGCTGCGCCTTGCGCAGCTCGCCGAGGGTGGCCGCGGTCGGCCGCCCGGCCGCGAGGGCCGCGAACTCGGCGTCGCTCAGGCGAAACGTGCGCATCGGGGCCCGGTGAGCATCAGAGGGCCGAGTTGAAACCGGCTATCGGCTCACCGGGCTCGGCGAGGTCGGCGGCGAGCCGCCGGATGCTCTCCGCGAGGACCGAGTCGCCGGCCTGGGCGGCGATCTCGGCAAGGGAGAGACCGGAGACGTCGACCATCGGCGACTGCCACTCCGGGGTGCCGTCGTCGGCCGTCCGGTCCACCACACCTACCTCTACCGATCGGTCAGTACCGGTCAATGTATTGCGTGAAGGTTACGGTGGTCGGCGGGGGCGTCCGAGTGGCCCTTGCGGGACCGTGATCTCATAGGCGCCAACAGAGGCGAATGTCGGCAACGGAGGACAATTGTGCCGAGTGAGCAGGTTGAGGCCGCGATTGACGAGACGGTCGGCAGCGATGATGAGGCGGGCCGGGAGACCATTGCGCACCGGGTGAAGCCGCCCGAGCCGGCCATGCCGGTGATGCCGTTCCCCACCTTCAAGAACACCCCCACCCTGCCGCACCAGGCGCCGGGAAACGGGTTCGAGAGCGGGCGGGACAGCCGTGCCCGGTGACCCACCTAAGCTGCCGGGGCGGGGCCCGGCGCCGGCGGTCGACCAGATGAGCAACGCCGAGTTGGCCCGGATGGTGGAATCCGAGCACCCCTATCGGGGGAGGGCGCTCTTTGAGCTCGCCGACCGGATTCCGCTGGACGACGACGCGGCCACCAAGGTGGGCATGCTGAGTCGGCTGACCTCGCTGCGCAACGCGCGGGTCTTCGATCCGGTCTCGCTGGCCTGGTCGGCGATCATCTCGCTGCTGGGCGGTGGCACCGAGCACGCCCGGGCGTCGGCCTACGAGGCGTTCGGTGCGCTGGAGCCGGCCGAGCAGCGCCGGATGCTGGAGTACCTGGAGGTTTCGACGATCGAGGAGGCCCACCCGCGCACCGCGTGAGCGGGCCCCCGGCCGGTCAGACTTCTACCCGCACGTCCTTCCAGAAGGCCACCCGGTCGCGGACCGCCACGGCGTCCGGTTTCGGCTCCGGGTAGAACCAGACCGCATCCGGTGTGGTGTGGCCGTTCGAGCTGAGCGTGTAGTAGGACGCCTTGCCCTTCCAGGGACAGACGGTGTGCGTCTCGGAGGGCACCAGTATGTCCTCGCGCAGCGATTTGCGGGGGAAGTAGGTGTTGCCCTCGAGCACCACTATGTCTTCGCTCTCGGCGATCACTTCATCGTTCCAGATAGCCTTCGGCATAGTCCGAACGTAGCGCGCCCCGGGGCAGCGGGCCGTTATGCCGATATTTATCGCCGCCGTGGGTGAAATGTGGCGACTCGTCCCCAGATTGCCGCGCCGATGTAAGAGGATCTAAAGTCGATCCGGCTGAGACCCCCCGACGAGAGCGGCCCGGTTGAACCGTCTGAGCTCGCTGCCCAGCACCGCCGAGCAGGCACGCCACGCGTTGCTGCTGCTCGGCACGCCCGCGCCCGCCCGGCTGGTGGTCGACGTGCACGCGGCCCTGTTCGACGGCGACCTGTCGATGGCCGCGATGGCCGCCCTGCAGCGGGACCGGGTGCCCGGTTTCGGCGCGGCGCTGACCGGGGAGCTGACCGCGGCCCCCGGCCTGGTCGCGCTCGCCGAGTGGCCGCTCGACCGCCGCCTCGTCACCCCGGCGGCACACCGGGCGGCCGCGCTCACGATGGTCATCCGGATCGCCGAGTTCGTCGCGATGCGCGCGTTCGCGGCCCGCAGCGCCGACCGGCTGCTCCGGGAACTGGCTCACCGCGTACCGCATGGGGTGGAAGCTCGTGATCTCGCCGACGCCGCCCGCACCGCGCTGACCGAGCCGGCGCTCGTCGCGGCGATCGGACGCGAGGAACCGCTCCGGGCGGCGGCCGTCCGCCGTGCCGCCGCGCTGCCGCCGGCGCACCAGTTGTTCGGGGTGCCCGGTGTGCCGCACCAGCGGGACGGCGCGTGAACCGGATCGACCACCTGCGCGGGCCCGGGCCGGGCAAGCGGCACAACGCCCGCACCATCGCCGCGCTCACCGGCAACCCCGGCTGCAGCCGGCGGGCCGTGCTGGACTCGGCCGGGGTGGACAAGCCCGCGCTGGCCGAGCGGGTGGGGTTCGCGGGCAGCTTCGGGCAGTCGCGGTTCGCCCTGGCCCGGGGCAACGCGTTCGAGGCGATGCTGAAGGCGGACGGCGG
>DASWMR010000086.1:0-3348 GCA_036399635.1 Actinoplanes sp.
CATCCGCGTCCCGGATCGAGAACATTGGAGCTGGCCAAGGCGGTGGGTCAGGAGTTCGCGTCGCGACGTGGCGACGCGACGTTCGCCACCGTCGATTGTGCCGAACTCGGGCCGGCCCTGCTCATGCCGGCCAACGGCGCCACCGGCGAGGCTCTGCTTGAGGTGCAGGACGCCACACTGCTGATTGTGGCTACTCCGACGTACCGGGGCAGTTACTCCGGTGCGCTGAAGGTGCTGCTCGATCAGCTGCCGCCCAATGCACTTGCGGGTGTGCTGGCGATCCCGGTCGTCACGGCCGAGGTCCAGTCGCATGCCGACACCGCCGAGGCGTTCCTAGCCCGGCTGCTGAGCGAGCTGGGCGCGGACGTGGTCGACTTCGGCCTGACCGCGATCGGGCCGGAGCTCGGCAACCCGGCGGCGGTCGCCGACCAGTACACCGCAGCCATCGTCAGCTGACCGGCCCCGTACACCTGGTGTGAACGGATGTGCGGCGCCAGGTCCAGCGGTCGGCGAGCCCGGCGGCACTGCGACTGCTCCGGCAACGTGAGGTCGAAATCGCCTTCACGTGCCGCGACCAGCGCTGGGCCAGCAGTCCGGGCCAGGCGCGGGGTGCCGCCCGCTGCGCCCGCTGCGGCCGGTGCGCCGGCGCACGCTCAAACCGTCGCTGTCAGTCCTCGCCGAACGCGGCGCCCAGCCCGGTCAGGTCGATCGAGCGCCGGGCGTTCTCCGGGACCAGGTCGACAAGGGTGCTCATCGCCTCGAGCGCGGTGAGCACCTGGCGAGCCACCTCGGCGACCGGGCGCATGGCGTCGACCGACACCAGGATGCCGCGCTCGCCGTACCAGGCGACGATCGGATGCGTCACGTCGTGATAGAGCGCGAGCCGCCGCCGGATGACGTCCTCGGTGTCGTCGGAGCGGCCCTCGAGTGCCGCGCGGGCGAGCAGCCGGCGGGTCAGCTCGTCGTCGTCGGCCTTCAGGTGCAGTGCGACGTTCGCGGTCATCTCGAGGCTCTTGCCGATCTGGTAGAGCGAGCGCGCCTGGGCCATGTTCCGCGGCATGCCGTCCAGCACGTACCCGCCGCCGCTCGCCTTCGCCTCCAGGAACGCGTCGCGCACCATGTCGAGGACGATGTCGTCGGGCACCAGGTCACCGCTGTCCAGATGGGCCTTGACGGCAAGACCGAGCGGGGTCTGCCGGGCGACGTGGTCGCGCAGCAGATCGCCGGTGGCCACATGGCGGACGCCGAAGTGTGTGGCGATCAGCGCGCCCTGCGTTCCCTTGCCCGCGCCGGGAGGGGCGACCAGCAGCACCCGCATGACAGTCCTTCCAAGTAGCAGCGACGGGCCCGGTCCGCACGTCGCCGTTCCGCTGATCGTAGAGCCACACCCGGCCAACCGGGAAAGTGCCGCTATCTTGTCTTGCATGACACCGGTATCGTGTGGTGCATGATAGAGGCCGACAGTGGTGGGCGGGACGGCCGCTCCACGCAGCTGCTCCGCGGCGTGCTCGACCTGTGCCTGCTCTCGGTGATCGCCGAGCGGCCCCGCTACGGCTACGAGCTGGTCGAGAGCCTCGCCGAGCAGGGTCTCGCGCTGGTCAGCGAGGGCAGCATCTATCCGCTGCTGGCCCGGCTCGAGGGCGCCCGGCACGTCGAGTCCTTCAAGCAGCCGTCGGCGAACGGTCCGGCCCGCAAGTACTACCGGCTCACCGCCACCGGCGCGGCCGAACTCGACGCGGGCCGCCGGGCGTGGGCCGGCTTCGCTCAGTCGGTGAGCCGCGTCCTCACCTCGCAGGCGTCACCCCCCGACCCGACCACCACTCGCATCGAGGAGTTCTCGTGACCACCTCACCGGACCCCGTCCTCGCCCTTTGCAAGGACCGCTGGGAACAGCTCGGCGTCGCCGACGCCGACGTCGCCGAGATGCTCGACGAGCTGCGCGCGCACCTGGCCGACGCCGCCGCGCACGGCCGCGACCCGGCGCAGGTGCTCGGCTCGCAGCCGGAGGAATTTATCCGAGAGTGGGCGCTCGCCCGCACGCCCCATTGGGAGCGGCAGGCGCGTCGGGTCGGGCTGTGCCTCGGCGTGCTCGTCGCGCTGCTGTTGTTCACCCATCTTCTGCAGTGGAGCACCTCGGTGGGGATCAAGCCCGGATTTCTGCTCCACGCAGCCGGCATCTGCGCCATCCAGCTGTTCTGGCGGCCGCGGGGCCGGCCGCTCACCTTCCCCCGCTTCCTGGTGGCGTCCGCCGTGCTCCTCCTGCCGGTGCGGGCGCTGAGCGCTGTTTTCGGCGGCGACGCGGTGCTGTTCCGGATGTCGCTGTGGCTGACCGGTGCGGCGGCGGTACTGGCCGGCGCCGCGTTCGCGGTGGCGGCCCGACGGGACAGGGCCCGCCGGCGCAGCCGGGGCTGAAGCCCTGGCGGTCCGGCGGACCCGGGCGCTGGACAAGCTCCCCGGGCCGGTGTGGCTCCGGTGCCGTACCGGTGGAGGGCGTCAGCTGTTGACGACGGTCTCGCAGTTCACGGTCGTGCCGCCGCCGGTGCTCAGGCGGCAGGTGTCACCGGCGGCGGTGCGGTTCGCGCCGCCGTCCAGTGTGTCCGGCCCGTCGAGATCGCTCTGGCCGCCCTCGAGGTAGTCGTTGCCGCCGAGCCCGGAGATGGTGTCGTGGCCGGAGCTGCCGATCAGCGAGTTGTCGCTGTTGTTGCCGGTCAGGACGTCGGCCTCGGTGGTCGCGATGATGTTCTCGATCCGCAGGAGCGAGTCGCCCTCGCCCGGCTCGCCGTCATCGCCACGGGCGTCGTCGAGGTCGGCGACGATGCCGTGGGACCGCTCGGTGTAGTTGGCTTCGTCGCGCCCGGCGTCGCCGTCGTGAACGTCCGCGCCCTGCCCACCGATCAACAAGTCGTTGCCGGCGCCGGCCTGCAGCACGTCGTCGCCGTTGTCGCCGTAGAGGGTGTCGTTGCCGGCCCCGCCGTCGAGGAGGTCAGTGCCCGTTCCGCCCCAGACCTGGTCGGCGCCCGCTCCGCCGCTGACCGTGTTGTCGCCGCCGCGACCCTGCACGCTGTCCGCACCTGCCTCGCCGCGGAGGTCGTCGGCTGCGGTGTCCGAGCCGATGATGGTGTCGTCACCCGCGCCGCCGGTGGCGAGCAGGCCGATGGTGGTGTCGTTGGTAACCGTGTCCGCGCCGTCGAGGACATCGACGACCAGACCCAGCGCGATGGCCGGCGCGCCGAGGTCGCAGGTCACCTGGGTGGCATCGTCGGCGAGCGCGGCGCAGCCCGCCCCGGCGGTGATGGCGACGTCGTCGTCGAACGTCACGACCTGGCCCGGCGCGGTGATCCGGAGGTG
>DASWMR010000087.1:0-4498 GCA_036399635.1 Actinoplanes sp.
CGCGCCGCTGCCGGTGAACACCTGGAACTGCGTCGAGTTCAAGGTCGACGGCCGGGACGGCACGATCGAGACGTGGCTGAACGGCACCACGGTGCCGGGCCTGGTCGAGGACGGCGTGGCGACCCACGACATCGACGGCCAGTGGCTGAACAAGACCTGGCGGCCCAGCCTCACCGACCTCAAGCTCGGCTGGGAGGCGTACGGCGAGGGGTCGGACACCCTCTGGTACGACGACGTGGCCGTGGGCGCCGCCCGCAACGGTTGCTGACCGCGTAACGGGTCGTCCGGTGCCGCTCATCCTCAGCCGAGGGTGAGCGGCACCGCTGTATAGGCACGTAACACGAAGGTCGGCCGCGGCACGGGCTCGCGCGCCAGCGCGAAGGGCCGGTCCAGCAGGGCGGTCAGCGCCGCCTGCAGCTCGATCCGGGCCAGCGGCGCGCCCAGGCAGAAGTGCAGCCCGGCGCCGGAACCGGCGTGTGGGTTGGGGTCACGACCGGCGTCGAAGGTGTCCGGGTCGATGAACACGGCCGGGTCGCGGTTGGCCGCGCCGAGCAGCGCTGCGACCGGCGCACCGGCCGGGATGCGCACGCCGGCCACCTCGACGTCCGCGGCCGCGGTGCGGACGAACATGTGCAGCGGCGGATCGTAGCGGATCATCTCCTCGACCGCGGATGGGAATCAGCGAATTGCGGTGCAGCAGGTTGAACGGCTCGGACCGCTCGGCCGGCTCCCGGTCCCGCCAGAAGCGGCCGAGCCGCCGGTCGCGTAGCACCGCGTGCACCGCGGCGTGGCTCGCCGCCAGCCACTGGCCGGTCGGCTCGTGCCAGCTCACCGGAGCCTGCGAGCGCAGCCGGCCGAGCGCCGGATAGGGGTCCCGGAGGAAGTTCGGATCGGCGAAGTCGATCTCCATCCGAGAACGGTAGCCCGGTGCTGCGCGAGGCCTTCGGCGTGCTCAGCTGGCGCTTAGCAGCTCGCGGATGCTGGCCAACAGTTCGGCCTGCGAGATCGGCTCGACCCGGCCACCCGTACGGGCATCCTGCATTGCTTTCTGCAGTTGCACCCGGCGCAGCACCTCCTTGATGTCCGCGCCCGTCATCCCGGCGCTGGCCCGGGCCAGTTCGCCCAGGTCGAGCTCGTCGGCGAACATCTGGAAGCCCGGCTCCTCGTGCGTCGCGATCAGCCCGCGGATCATCTTTCGGAAGATCTCCGTCCGACTCGCCTCGTCCGGTCGCGGCACGCTGATCTTCACGTCGAAGCGGCCGGACCGGATCAGCGACTCGTCGACCCGCTGCGGGAAGTTCGTCGTCGCCACCACGATCACGTTCGGGTTGGCCTCGATGAGATCGTTCATCTCCTGCTTGAAGATGCCGGCCACCGCGTTGATCGCCTGGCTGGCCGCGTCGCCGCCGGCCCCCGCGTAGCTGATGATCGAGTCGAACTCGTCGAAGAGCATCAGTGTCGGCACCCGGTAGCGGCGGGCGTCCCGGAAGATCTGCTTGATGTTGCGCTCCGAGCCGCCGAGCCATTTGTCCAGGATCTCCGGCGTACGGATCTCCCGGAAGTCGGCGCCGATCTCGTTCGCCAGGGCGCGCGACAGCATGGTCTTGCCGGTGCCGGGCGGCCCGAACATCAGGATGCCCTGCGGTCGCCGCGCCCCCCAGCGCGCCATCGCCTCCGGATGCCGGAACGACACCGCGATCTGGCGCAGCTCGCCGACCACCTCGGCCAGGCCGCCGACCATGTCCAAAGTGACCGTCTGGGTGGTGGCCGGCACCCGGGACACGCTCTCCCGGCTCACCACGAACCGACGCCCGGCCAGCGACTCGGGCCCGGTCAGCTCCAGCACGGTCTGCAGGGTCAGCCCGACGAACGCCTGCAGGTGCGCCGGCGTCACATCGTCTCGCGGGACCTCGGCGTGCAGCCGCACGATGGTTCCGCTCTCGTCGTACGTCACCCCGGCCTGCAGGCCGACGACGGCATCGGCGAGGGTCTCCGGTGCGCGGTTCGGCGCCTGCTGCGGCGCGCGGTCAAGACCAAGCTTGCGGTACGCCGCCACGGCCGCGGCCCCGACTCCGTCGACGATCCGGGTGGTGACCGGATCACCGGCCGCGACCCGCTTGGCGAGCAGCAGCCCGACCGGGTCGTTGCCCAGCACCAGTTGCCGGATCCGTTCCTTCGACAGCGGCTCATCGGCCGTGCTGATCGCCGCGTCGAAGGTGTGCACCGCTTCGGTCACGCTCGCCTCGGCCGTGTTGTCCGACGGTCTGGGTCGATCCGCGCTGGAGACCGTGAGGTCCACCCGCTGCACCGGCGCCGGCCAGCCCGCGCGGCGCATCAGCTCGACCGGGTTCACCCGGGCGGCGGCGAGCACGGTGGCCGCATCGACGAGCTCAACGGTCGCGCCCGCGTACTCGAAGATCTCCCCGCGAGGCCGCGCGAAGTTCGCGTCTGACATGGTCTTTCCTCCGACCCGGACTCAGATGTCCGAACCTCAAGAGTGACACGCCCGGACATCAGGCGCCGGATGAGAGGCGCCGGGTCAGCAGGCGCGAGGGTTAACCTCACTCGGGTGACCCCTGACGCGATCTTCGGGCACCCGCGGCTGGCGCCGCTCTACGACGCCTTCGACGACAGCCGCACCGACCTGGACGCCTACCTGGCGATCGCCGCCGAGTCGGGCGCGCGGCGGGTGCTCGACGTCGGCTGCGGCACCGGCACGCTGGCGGTCCTGCTCGCCGGCACCGGCCTGCTCTGCTCACCAATACGCACCACCCCGCTTCCCGGCACCGACCTGCTTCCCGGCGCCGGCCTTGATGTGGTGGGCGCCGACCCGGCCGCGGAGTCGCTGGCGCTGGCGGGCGGGAAGGACCCAGCGAACCGGGTCACCTGGATCCGCGGCGACGCGACCGCCGTGCCGCCGCTCGACGCTGACCTGGCGTTGATGACCGGGAACGTGGCCCAGGTCTTTTTGACCGACGAGTCGTGGGCCCGGACGCTGACGGCGATCCGCGCGGCCCTCCGCCCCGGCGGCTGGTTCGTGTTCGAGACCCGGCGCCCGGCCCGCCGCGCCTGGGAACAGTGGGCCGAGGACACCGCGGTGACCGTCCGCGACGTGCCAGGGGTCGGCCTGGTAGAGCGGCGATTCGAGCTCCGCGCGGTGGACCTGCCGCTGGTCTCGTTCCGCTACCACTTTCGATTCCACGCTGACGGTGCGGTGCTCACCTCGGATTCGACGCTGCGCTTCCGCGACCGCGACGAGCTGGCGGCGAGCCTCACCGCGGCGGGTTTCGCCACCCGCGAGGTCCGCGAAGCCCCGGACCGCCCGGGCCGGGAATTCGTCTTCCTGACCGAGCGCGCTTCCTAGCTCGGGTTTGCGGCCAGGTCAAACGGGCAAATGGGCGATGGAACGGCGCGACGAGATTTCGGAGGAGCAGCATGACGAACGCACCCGAGGCCGACCTCTCCACGCCCGGCATCGATCCGGCCGGACTGGACGAGGAGGAACTGCTGCGCGAGCTGAGCAGCCTCTATCGGACCCGGCTGAACACCCTGCGGCACGGCCCCGACGCGGCACTCGACAACCACTTCAAGCGCACCGCCGAGCTGGAGACCGAGTATCTGGCCCGGCACCCGGGCCGGGAGGTCGACCCGAGCCGCCTCACTCAGGACTCCTGAGCCAGAGCTGGCCGTCAGGGTAGTCGTCGAGCTTGCCGGCGGCGGTGAGCCGACCCGTCAGCCGACGAGTGCTTCGACGATCTGCCGGGTGGTTTGAGCGGCCACTCGCGTATCGGTGGCGGCGTACGAGCAGTAGGCGTTCAGGCCGGTGGCGAGGGCCCATCCGCGGCCCCTGACCCAGGTCGCGTCGTCCACGTCGAGCGCGGCGCGGAAGGCGGCCCGCGTGGTGCGCGACATCAGGGTAAAGGCGATGGTCATGTCCCGGGCCGGATCGCCGACCCCCAGCCCACCAAAGTCGATCACGGCGCTGACCCGCCCGTTCACGGTCAGGACGTTGCCGGTGTGAAAGTCACCGTGGAACCACACCGGCGGGCGATGCCATTCCGGAGCGCTCAGTGCCGTCTCCCACACCGACGACAGCCTCACCGCGTCGAAGACGCCGGCAACCCGCGTGATCGCGGAACGCGTCGCGTCGTCCCGATCGGCCAATTCCCGTCCGTCGCCCGCCGGTGCGTCGCCGACCGGGAACCGCTGGAGTGCGCCGAGAAAGCCGGCCAGAGCGATCGCGGCCTCCCGCGACTGCGCCAGCCCATCCGCGGTCGCCACCTCACCGGCAAGCCAGCGAGCGACCGCCCAGGGCCACGGATACCCGAAGTCTGGCCGGCCCACCGCGACCGGTACGGGAATGGCCAGCGGCAGATGCGGAGCCAGTTGCGGCAGCCAACAATGCTCCTTCTCGGCCTGGGTGATCGCACCGGCGTGCCGGGGCAACCGGACCGCGAGTTCATCGCCGAGCCGGTGGATGACGTGGTCGGACCCGCCC
>DASWMR010000088.1:0-6008 GCA_036399635.1 Actinoplanes sp.
ATCACCACCTGCAAACGAGCCGCGGGGCCCACGATCCCGCGACCGCTGTAAGGTACCGCAGCCCTGAGCAGGGGCAAGTGGGGTGCGCGATCAGTCGGCGGCGAGCGCGGGGGCCGTACCGTCGGCCGGCGGCGTGCTGTCGGCGTCGATGTCGGCGCCCACCGGCACCAGATCGCCGACCAGGACGGTGACGTTGTCCGGCCCGCCGCCGCGCAGCGCGAGATCGATGAGACGTTCGGTGCAGCTCTTCGGATCGGCGGCGGCGAGCATTTCCTGCTCGATCGTCTCGTTCGTCACCACTGCGGTGAGCCCGTCGCTGCACAGCATCCAGCGGTCGCCCGGCTCCGGTTCGACGATCACGTACGAGGGACTGACCGGCTCGCCCTGCAGGACCCGGGTGACCACGGACCGCCGCGGGTGGCCGGCCGCCTCGTCCGGGCTGATCAAACCCTGATCGACCAACATCTGGACGTACGTGTCGTCCTTGGTGAGCTGGTTGAGCCGCCCGTCGCGCAGCAGGTACGCCCGGGAGTCGCCGACGTGCGCCATCGCCGCCCGGGTGCCGGAGAAGATGACAGCGGTGAGCGTCGTTCCCATGCCCTGCAACGAGTTGTCGGCCGCGACCTGCTCGGCGATCAGCCCGTTGGCCGCCTCGAGCGCCTGGTGCAGGGCGTCCATCTGCTGATCGTTGTCGATCGGGACGTCGAGCGGCGTCATCGCGTCGATGGCGAGGCGGCTCGCCAGGTCGCCGGCCGCCATTCCGCCCATGCCGTCAGCGACGACGAGAAGATGGTCGCCGGCGAAGTAGCAGTCCTCGTTGTTGCTGCGGACATGCCCTTGATCGGTGCCGGCCGCCCACCGCAGGTGCAAGGTCATGGCGTGCAGCTTCCCAGATCACCGCAAGCCTGTCTGCACGCGGTCGGCGGCGCGTCGCCGGAAATCCGGGCGCACCGGGGTCAGCTGGGGTGTAACGGACGCCCCAGGCAGCGTGGATCAGCCTCGATCACCTGGCGGGTCGGTGCGATCCAGGACAGCGCGGAGTCGACCACCCGCCAACCCCGTACGCGCACCGCACTGTCCGGCGGCCGCACCGGTTCGGGGCAGAGAGTCTTGGAGCGTACGTCGTCGTTGGGGATGAAGACGACCAGCCCGCCGCTCTGCAGCACCGTGGTGGAGGTGTCGTCGACGGCGATCAGCTGGCCGCGGACCACCTCGGTGACCGGCCCTTTCGGTGGCGGCCCGACCTCGACCGCACTGTTCGGCAGCACCGGGGCGCGCAGAAAGACCACGCCGACCACCAGCGGGGCGAGCAGGGCGGCGCCGACCGCGGGCCAGTGCGTGACGAGCCGGGCGGCCCGGGCCGGGACGGCGCCGGTCAGCAGCGGGCCGAGCAGTGGTGGCACGCCGAGCAGCAACGCGGTGGAGGTCTCGCCGCGGCGCAGCGCGTCGGTGATGCCCGGCCAGACGAAGACCAGCACGAGCGCGCCGACGAGGACCGGGACGACGAACGTGATCCAGGCCATCAGCCAGCGTTCGGCCCGGAAGCGCAGGGTCGCGGTGAGGCCGAGGATCGCCACGATCAGCATGCCGAGCAGCGGGAGCAGGCGCAGCTGCCAGGTGAGACCGGCCAGCATGGCGGCGAGCAGCACCACCCAGTCGGGCATCCGCAGCGCGGTCACCGCGAGCAGCGAGCGTCCGGCGTCGTCCGGGGCGCTGGCCAGCAGGATGCCGCCGAGCAGCCGGAGCACCAGGATGGCCGCCGGCACGCTCCAGATCAGCGTGATGAACAGCGCGCTGATCATCCCGAGCGGGCTGATGTACTGCACCAGCAGCAGCATGGTCGGCAGGTCCTGCTGGCTCAGCCACCACAGCCGCAGCACGAGCAGCACCAGCGGGAACGCCGGCAGCACGGTGAGCAGCCAGTTGAGCTGCGCGCGCCGGCGCCGCGGCGGGATGGGTCCGCCCTTGACGTAGATGTCGGTCATCCGAACACGTTTTCCCAGGGCAGCTCGCGGACGTCCGGCCGGGTGACCCGCGGCTGCTGGGCGACCGCGATCGGCGCCGTCCCGTTCGCCTGCGTCTGGGACTGGAGGTTGCGCGCGTAGGCCGCCTCCCACCGGTCATCGGTTGGGTCCTTGAATGACCGGTAGAGGGTGAGGTTCACCAGCTTCCGCAGCGCCGGGTTCTCCCCCACGTTGATTCCCCAGGCTTCGGTGGCGTCCAAGCCAAAGTCCCAGTGGTCAAATTCCTCCGGGTATTTCGCCTTATATCCGGCAAGGATTGCGGCGTCGGTCGAGATCGCGTCCACCTCGCCCGCCCGCAGATCGGCGATGCATTCCCGCATCCGGTTCCGGCTGCGCACGTCGATATTGTTGTTGAGTGCCTTGGCACTGGTGGAGGTGGACAGCGAGCAGACATGCTCGAAGGCGAGGTCCGCCATGGTGGAGACCTTGTCGTGCTTGCCGTGCAGGGTCAGCACCGACTGTTCGGTGTAGAGGTACGGCTCGGAGAACGTGACCCCGGCCATGTCCTCGCGCTCCCGATTGATGCTGTAACTCGCGATCACCATCTTCACCGGCACCCGATTGCCCTTGGCGTCGGTGGCCTGCATCCGGGCCCGGTCCTCACTCTCCAGCCCGTAGAAGCGCACATCATCACGGCGAAAACCAAGATCCTCCGCGACCATGTACGCGACGTCGATGTCGAAGCCACTCCAGACACCGCTCGGGCTGCGCTCCGCCGTACCCGGTTGATCGTCCTTGACCCCGATCGCCAGCTCGGTCCAGGTGTCCACTCCGGCCTGGGCCCGCAGGTCGGCAACCGACGGCGGCCCACCCGCGAAGAGCCGCACCAGCGCGAGCCCCACCACCAGCACGAGCGCCAACCCCAGCGCCGCCAGCCGAAAAGCGGCCAGGTTGAAGCGCGGCGGCGGCACCACCAGAGGCTCCGGCTCAGGCGGCGGCAGCTGCCGGTCGGCCGCTTCCCGCTCGGCGACGTCCTGCACCGCGATGTCCTCCGCGGTGCCCTCCGGCCCCGGCGTGCGCCGGCGCACCGGCCAGGCGAACCGCCCCGGAACTTGCTCGGCCATCAACCGCTCCCCCCACGTCCGTCCGCAGACATCGTGCCGCATGCGGGCGACCGGGCGACATCGCCCAGGAAGGGAGAAAGATTCAGCGGTACGCCACGACGACCGCGCTCTCGGCCGGCAACTCCACTCTGTCGCGTTGGAGGACCACGCCCGGCTCGGTGGCCAGCAGCACCTTGCTGGGCGCCGCCCGCAGGCTGACCGTCTGTGGCCCGGCGGCCAGGTTGGCCGCCACCGCACACTGCCCGCGCCGCATCACCAGGAACTGATCGCCGTGCCACACCTCGACCTTGTCGAGCCACGGATCGGACAGATCCGGCCGGCTCTTGCGCAGCGCGATCAGCTTGCGGTACAGCCCGAGGATCTCCGCGTGCCCGGGCTTGCCGGACTCGTCCCAGTCGAGCTTGGAGCGTTCGAACGTGTCCGGGTCCTGCGGGTCGGGCACCTCGGCCTCGGCCCAGCCGTGCGCCGCGAACTCGCGCCGCCGCCCGTTGCGTACCGCGGAGGCCAGCTCGGGCTCGGGGTGGCTGGTGAAGAACTGCCACGGGCTGCTCGCCGCCCACTCCTCGCCCATGAACAGCATCGGCGTGAACGGTGAGGTGAGCAGCAGGGTCGCACCGACCTTCAGCAGGCCGGGCGAGAGGGTGGCGGAGATCCGGTCGCCGATCGCCCGGTTGCCGATCTGGTCGTGGTTCTGCAGGTAGGCCACGAAGCGGTGGCCCGGGGTGAGGTTGCGGTTCACCGGCCGGCCGTGCCGTCGCTGCCGGAAACTCGACCAGGTGTTCGCGTGGAAGAACACTCCCTCGAGGACCGTCTGCAGGCACTCCGGCGAACCGAAGTCGGCGTAGTAGCCCTGCCGCTCGCCGGTGAGCAGGGTGTGCAGCGCGTGGTGCACGTCGTCGGCCCACTGCCCGTGCAGGCCGAAGCCGGCGGCCTCGCGCGGGGTGATCAGCCGCGGATCGTTGAGATCCGACTCGGCGATCAGCGACAGTGGCCGGCCGAGGTGCGCGGCGAGCGACTCGACCTCGACGGTCATCTGCTCGAGCAGGTTGATCGCCGATTCGTCGGCCAGCGCGTGCACGGCGTCCAGCCGCAGCCCGTCGACGTGGTAGTCGCGCAGCCACATCAGGACACTGTCGATGATGTAGCGGCGTACCCCGTCGGCGTGCGGGCCGTCCAGGTTGATCGAGTCGCCCCACGGGTTCGACCCGGCGGCGCTCAGGTACGGGGCGAACATCGGGGCGTACGCGCCGGACGGGCCGAAGTGGTTGTAGACCACGTCGAGCACCACGCCGAGGCCGCGCTCGTGGGCCGCGTCGACGAAGCGCTTGAGACCATCCGGGCCGCCGTACGCCTCGTGCGGCGCGAACCAGCAGACCCCGTCGTACCCCCAGTTGTAGTCGCCGTTGAACGAGGCGACCGGCAGCAGCTCGACCAGGTCGACACCGAGGTCGACCAGGTGGTCGAGGCGCTCGATCGCGGCGTCGAACGTGCCCGCCGGAGTGAACGTGCCGATGTGCAGCTCGTAGAGGACCGAGCCGGGCAGCTGGCGCCCGGTCCAGTTGTGGTCGGTCCAGGCGAAGGCGGCGTGGTCGTACACCCGGCTCGCCCCGTGTACGCCCTCCGGCTGCCACGGCGAGCGCGGGTCGGGCAGGCCGGTGTCGCCGTCCTCCAGGACGAACGTGTAGTCGGTACCCGGGCCGGCGTCCGGCACGTCGCGGCGCCACCAGCCGTCGTCGCCGCGTTCCATGGTCAGATCACCCCCGCCGTGCCCGAGACGCAGCTTGACGGTCTTCTCCGGAACCCACACCTGGAAAGTCGTCATCACTCTTTCACCAACAGGGCGACGGGGTACGTGTGCAACAGTTCGGCAACCGACAGACGGTTCCCGCCATAGCTGGTGTTCGTGAACACTTCCGTCCAGCTATGGCCGTCGAGTGACAGCGTGGTGTCTCGCCAGCCGCCGTGGCGTGACAATCCGACCGGGAGCCGGGTGGCGACCGACACCACCCCGCCGCGGTCGAATGCCAGCACATGCTCCCCGACCCGCCCCTCGGCGAATACCGGACGGTAGCCGGCGAACAGTTCCGGCCGCTGCCGGCGCAGCCGCAGCACCCGGCTGGTCACCAGCAGCTTGGCGGCGCCGGTTCCGTCGACCGGCGGCAGCCAGCCCTCGTCGATGCGGGCGAGCAGCTCGCGGCGGGCCGCGAAGTCGACCGGGCGGCGGTTGTCCGGGTCGACCAGCGACAGGTCCCACAGCTCGGTGCCCTGGTAGACGTCCGGCACACCGGGCATGGTGAGCTGCACCAGCTTCTGGCCGAGCGAGTTCGACCAGCCCGGCGGGGTGATCGACGCGGCGAAGTCGGCCACCTCGCGGTTCAGCGCCGGGTCGTCGTAGAGCTGGTCGACCATCTCGCGCAGAGACGTCTCGAAACCCTCGTCGGGATGCTGCCAGGTGGTCGCGGCGGCTGCCTCGCGAGCGGCCTTCAGGGCGTACGCCTGCAGTCTCTCCCGCGAGATCGGCCAGGCACCCACTGCGGCCTGCCAGATCAGATGGGCCAGCGTGGGGTCGCCGAGTGGAGCGACGCGGACCCACCGGCGGACGACCTCGGTCCAGTCCCCGGGCACCTCGGACAGCACCGCCAGCCTGGCCCGCACGTCCTCGCTGCGCTTGGTGTCGTGGGTGGAGAGCGTGGTCATGGCGGTCGGCCGGCGCCGGGACCGCTCGATGCTCGCGTCGTGGAAGTCGTCGGTCGTGACCCCGAACTCGGTGGGGTCGTTGCCGACCTCGTTGCGCGCGGTGAACCTGGTCCAGCGGTAGAACGCGGTGTCCTCCACGCCCTTGGCCATGACCGGGCCGCAGGTCTGCTGGAAGCGGGTCACGAACTCGTCCAGCCGGCGGCCCCGGCCGAGCCGGCCGAGC
>DASWMR010000089.1:0-8316 GCA_036399635.1 Actinoplanes sp.
GTTGAGCACAATACGTACCTCGTCCGGGCCGTCCCCGCTGGCCGGCCGCAACGACGCCCGGACCCGACCGCCGTCCCGGCGCACCCGCGGTGCGAGGCCCGAGCCGGCCGGCGTACTGATCCGGTAGAGCAGCCCCGGCAGCTTGCCGACGACTACCTGAACCCGGGAAGCAGCATCACTCAGCGTGAGGAATGCTCCGGTTCGCCCGGCCAGCCGCCCGGTTGTGACATGTTCCGCTCCGACCTTGGAATCCGGTTCGGGGACCTCGGCGTGGCACCCCGCCAACACCGCTACCAGGAGAAACGCTATGGTTGCAAAGCGATAACGCAAGGTGAGTTGCACGTTCGGACAACGGAGAATCGGCCGAACGGGTGACGGCGTTGCGTCCGCTCCGAGCCACACTGTCCGAATGCGCCATGCCGGTTTCCTGTCCGATCGCCAGCGTCGCATCGCTTGGCTCGGCTTTCTGCTCGCGGCTTTTCAGGCTCCCCTCGCCGCGAAGGTCATCGACGACGCGTCCTGGCTTTTCGCCGTGGTCGTCGCCGCTCTAGTCGCCACCGTCATCCTGGCCGACGACGCCCAGCGTCGCCGCCCCCAGGCCCAGCCGATCGAGTAGTGCCCGGTCGGTCCGGTCGCGTCGTGGCGACCTTGGCCATCATCGGGCTTCGTGCCCCGGCAGGCCGTGCGTGCGGCGACGTTCCTTGAGTTCCGCCTCATAGAGGTGGCGCCGCCCGCCGGCCAGGTCGTCGCGGGCCGCCCGCTCGATCGTCCGGAACGTGCTGCAGTAGCCGTCGTCGTACTCCTCGACCAACTGGAAGGTCCAGTGGCCGGGTATCACGTTGCGGCCGATCAGCTCGCGTTCGATGCGCTCGGCGAGTGCGATGTGCCCGGCCTTGCGAAACAGCGCCACCGCGTCGTCCAGCTGGAAGTCGGCGGTTCCGGTGAGCTGATGCATCGCGTACAGGTGACCGCGGGCCCGCTCCACCGTCTCCAGCGCCTCACTCAGCTTGCCCAGCGCTTCGACCGTGGTGTCGTCGAGCCCGGCCGGCCGCCGGTGTGCCGCATCGGGGCCGTCGCGGCCCGGGGTTGCCCGCTCGTCCGGTTCCGTCATCATTCCCCCTCGTGACTGCCTCGGTCGCCGTCCGGACGCCCGACCAGGTTCAACCGACCTGCACCGATCGGGAGAACCGTTGGCTACCCGGGGCTCCCTACCTTTACATCTTATGAATGGCCTGTTCAGCGGCGCTGCCGCCCGCGCTGCCCTCCGTTCCGCCAACGCCAGCCTCACCGAGCTGCACGACACCGTCGGGGTCTCCGGCCTCGACGCAGCCGGTGCCAATCCCGGTCTGATGGCCGTCATCGACCAGCACGCCGCCGGCATCCGCGACAGCCTGTCGGCGGACACCCGTCCGCTGACGCCGGTGCTGCTCGCCGCGTACGCCGAGGGCGTTCGCGACGCCGCCTTCACGCACGGCTGGCGCCCGCCGGTCGACGTGATCGACTGGTCCGAGAACGACTGGGTGCTGCGTCGCCTGCTGGCCGTGTGCTCGCTGGCCCGCACGCTGCAGTCCTGACCAACCCGCCCATCACCCACCAGCCCACCGCACCACCCCGCACCGCCGCAACAGGCTGACCGACGCTCATCGGGCCGGCACCGGACATCCGGTGCCGGCCCACTTATTTGCCTCGTGTGGTCCGCCTACGTTACGAGCCAGCGTCCCGCTTGCGCGGCGACGCGTCGCTCTGGGGGTCCTCCGCCGGATCGTCCTCCTGCGTCCGCTGCCGCGGCACCGCCCGGCTTTCGTCGACCGCACCCGCCGCAACGTCCTCCGGCACCACCGGCGTCGCCGCAACGTCCTCCGGCGACGCCCGCGTCCCCACAACGTCCTCCGGCAACGCCCGAGTCGCCGCAACGTCCTCCGGCAGCGCCCGAGTTGCCTCGACGCCCTCCAGGGTCGGCTGGGTCCCCTCGACCACATGCGGCACCGGCTGCGTCTCCGCGCCGTCCGCCGCGACCGACTGGTTCCCATCGACCATTTGCGGCACCGGCTGCGTCTCCGCATCGTCCGCCGGGACCGACCGGGTCCCCTCGACCACATGCGGCACCGGCTGCGTCTCCGCGTCGTCCGCCGGGGTTTCTTGGGGCGCCGCTGGCGGCTCGAGCAGCGGGATCACCTGAGTGGTGTCCGAGTCGCCGGTGGTGCCAATGACCACCGTGTCGTTCGGACCTAGGTCAATGGTGGTGCTCTCGGTGGTGTCGGTGGTGATCACCGAAGTGGTGCTGCTGTCGTCGGCCGGCACGTCGTATCCGGCGTCGGCCCACTCGGCGCGGCTGGCATCCGCCGCTTCCGCCGGATCGTCCGCGCTGCGCCGCCCCTCCGGCTCGACCGAGGGCTCGACTGGCCAGCCGGCTGCCGCCAGGCCCGCCCCGCCCCTCCCGCCCGTCAGCACCGCGGTCGTCCGAGCCTCGTCGGTCTCGGTGCCGCCGGCCGACCGCGCCTCCGCCTCGCGAGCCTCTTGGGCCGCGCGAGCTTCCGCCGCCGCCCTAGCCTCCTCAGCCGCATGGGCTTCCTCAGCCGCACGGGCTTCCTCCGCCGCACGGGCTTCCTCAGCCGCACGGGCTTCCTCAGCCGCACGGGCTTCCTCGGCGAGTCGGCGCTCCTCCGCCAGGCGGCGCTCCTCGGCCAGGCGGGTGCGCTCGTCGGCGTACGCCTTCGCATGCTCCCGGATCGCTGCCGATTCGGTGCTCGCCCGCTCGAGCCAGCCCTCCCAGCGGTGTTGCATCGGACGGATCAGGCCACCGCCCACCCCGACGATCAGCACCCCCGCGACCGTGGCGAGGACGGCGATCAGCAGCGGCCGGGTCACCGACGTGGCGATCTGCACCTGGTCCAGGGCGGCGATCACGCCGAGCGCGACGATCACAGCGGACACCACGCGGGCCAGCACCCGGCCATAGCCGAGACCACCGAGCGCCGCAAAGATCAGGTCGTGCACCGCCCCCGCGATGGCGGACGCGACCACGATGATCACGATCGCCACGAATGCCCGAGGTAGCCAGGCGATCAAGGCCGTGAGCAGGTCACTGACCGGGTTCGGCCCGAAGACGCCGAAGGCCAGCTGCAGGGCGAAGAGCAGGACCGCGTAGAAGACGATCTTCGCGCAGAGATCACTGGCGCCGACCTGGCCGGCCCGCAGCACTCGCCCGGCGCCGCCCCGCTCGACCGCCCGGTCGAAGCCAGCCCGGTGTAGTCCCTTGGCCACCGCCGTCCGCAGCAGTCGAGCCACCACATAGCCGACCAGCACGATCGCGAGGAAGGCCAGCGCCGCCGGCACGAACAACAACACCGACCGCCACATGTCGCTCAGTCCTCGACCCAGCCCGTCGCCGGTCATCAGCGCTCCCTGCTTCCGGTTGGCCGGCATCCGTTCCGGCCATCTGCGAGCGACCATAGGACGCATCGACGGACTTCGCCCCTCGAGCGACCGGATTCGGCCCGGCGGCGGCGGCCACCGCCAGACTCACCGGCGCACCGTCCATGTGGTGGAACTGGCGGCCCGCGGGTGCCGCGGCGCCGCCGCCATCCGGAACAGGCGTTGCGTCGGCCGAGCGAGTGCCTCGGCAAGGGCGGACGGGTGGTGCGTATTGGTGAGCAGAGCAAGCTGAGGCAGGGCGGTGATCAGGTCCGCGAGCACTCCTTCGGATGTGCCCCGTGCCCGTCGCATGATTTGCGACGGCGGCATCAGCCGACCCGTCCGCGCACGATATTCCGCACAATCAAGGATATCGGGGCCGCCCACCTCTTGATCAACTCCATATGCGGGAAGTAGGGGCCTCAGCTGCTCCGGAGGCCCCTACTTTCCGCATCTCGCAGCGATCATGTGCCATCGGAGCCCAAACAGGCGCCGGCAAGTGCCGATAAATCGGATTGGTGAGCAGAGCAAGAGCGGGCGGGGCGGCGTCGCCCGGTGTCTGCGGCCTTGGTCAGCTCCCTTGCATGATGAAGCGCCTTCAAGTCAGGAACAGGCGTTGCCGTCCACCGTGCAGCCGCCGGGCAGTGCCGGCAGCGCGCCGGCCACCTCGAAGGTGAAGGTCACCGAGGCGTTCGCGGCTATGGCCCCGGTCGCGCGGAAGGTGACCGCCTCGCCGTCCTGCACGACCGACACGTCCCCGCCGGTGACGGTGACTGCCCCGCCGCCCGGGACGGTGAGCCGCACGGTCCAGTCGGCGACGGCGGTGTCCCGCCGGTTGCTGACCCGCACCGTTCCGACGACGTCTAGGAATCCGCCCGGCCCGCGCCGACTGTCCAAGTCGACTTCCGCGGTCAACCGTGCCGGCGGAGCCGCGGAGGTGGTGGTCGGCGTCGGCGCCACCGCGGGCCGACTGGCGGTGGCCGTCGGCGTGGGCGTGGGCGTGGGCCGCGGCGCGGTGGTCCCGCCGGTCCCCGTCCCGGTCCCGCCGCTCCCGGTGTTGCCGTTGCCGGTGTTGCCGGCCGCCGGGCTGGTCGCCGAGGTTGCCGTCGAGGCGGGCGGCGTCGAGGCGGTGGTCGCCGGATCGATGCTGGCCGGCAGCTCGCCGAGGTCGGTGACCGGCGCCTCGTCGGGCGTCGCGGGCGCCGTGGCCACCCCGCCCGCAGTCGGGGTGTCGGACGATCCCGGCCGCAGCACGACATAGCCGACGCTCACCGCCATCGTCACGCCGAGCACGGCGGCCAGCAGCACCAGAGCGCGCCGCCGGTGCCCCTCCGGCGGAACCGCCGACGACCGGCGTCCCGAGACCTCGATGACGCCGTCGGACGACGCACCTAACTCGCCACGACCACCGAACGGCCGCCGATCGGAGTATTCGCCACCGTCGCCCGGAGCGGCGTAGCCATACTGGCCGGCGCTGCGCCCAGCGGGCTCCACCTCGGCCGGTGCAGCGTAGCCATACTGACGCGCAGCGGGCTCCACCTCGGCCGGAACAGCCGCATAGCCATACTGACGCGCAGCGGGGTCTAGCTCGGCCCGAGCGGCGTAGCCATGCTGGCCGGTGCTGCGCGGGGCCGCCTCGAACCGGGAACCTGCGCCGCCCTCGGTCGGGTCGGCATCGTCCAGGTTGGAGTCGCTGCGGCGAGCCGGCTGGAACTTGGGGAAACTGTGGCTGACATCGGCGTCGGCGGGGGCCGAGTCGGCCAGGCCAGTTCCGCCGCGATGAGTCGGTTGAAAGGACCCGAAGGCGGGGTCTTCGCCACCCGCCGAGGGCCGAGGGGCAAGATCGGCCAGGGCGGCGTACGGGTCGGACGGCCTCGCCAGGCCATCATCGGCGTAGTCCGCGCCGCCGTAACCGCCGGCTTCACTGCGATAACCACTCTGGTCATAGCCACCCTGGTCATAACCACCCTGGTCATAACCGCCCTGGCCCGCGCCGCCGGAGTCCTCGTCGGGGCCGGCGAACCAGCCACCACCGGCGTGACCACGCTCGGGGTCGTCGGCCGGCTGGTTGTAGCCGTGCGCCGGAATGTAGTCCGTGGATCCCGGCGAGCGGGTCGGCGGGGCGTACCCGCCGGTGGGCCACGGCCGGTCTTCATCACGAGCAGGCCGGACCGCGCCGTCCTCGGCGTACGGCGACTCGACGCCGTACCCCGGGACGCCCATGCGGAGTCGCTGGCGCCGATCCTCATTCACGTTCGTAACTATATGGCGTCAGTTTTACAAAAGGCCAGGTCAGAAGCGGAATCCATAGACAACTCTCAGTAATTGTAGGGCCGGAACCGACATCGCCTCACGGAACACCAAGGAGGGGTCGTACCGTCAAGAATCGGACGGTTGGCCGGTGTGGCATCGTCCGAATGGACTACTCGGGCTACCCTTTTGAACATGTCCGGGACGGGTGGGGTGAGCCCCTCAATAATCCCCACGCTGCCCGCGCAGGCAGCCGGGGTTCAGCCGAGCCGTCCCTGCTGCGCTGATCTGATCGCCGGGCACGACTGGGCGGCCACGCCGCTCGGCTCCAGCGACGGTTGGGATCCGGCCGTCGCGGCCACGGTCGACATGCTGCTGGCCTCACCGATGCCGATGTCCCTGGCGTACGGCTCCGGCTTCGTGCTGCTCTACAACGACGCGTACGCGGACCTGATCGGCAGCCTGCACCCGGCCGCGCTGGGCCGGCCCGCCGCCGAGGTCTTCGGTGACGCTTGGCCGGCACCCGGGCCGGGCGGGGTGATCGAGGACGTGTTCCACACCGGCCGGCCCTATCTCGAGCCGGAAACCCAGCTCACCGTCGTCCGCGGCGACACCGGGCGACCCGAGCAGGCGTCGTTCACCCGGGGGCACTCGGTGGTGTGGGACGCCGCGGGCGCGGTGGCCGGTGTGCTGACCGTCGCGGCCGAGACCACTCAGGTGACCCGGCGTCTGCAGAGCCTGGGTGAGCTCACCTCGCGACTGGCCGGAGCGCTCACCATCGACGACGTCGCGCGCGTCGTGCTCGCGTACGCGATGGCCTCTTTTGATGTTGATCATTGTGTGTTCGCGGTGGACGACGCCGGAACGTTCCGCTACGTGCGGCGGATCCGCGGCGAAATGCTGGACGAGGCCGACGAGCGGCTCCCCCCGGTGTGGAAGCGGGTGCCGAACGACAGCGCCGGCCCGTTGGTCGCCGCCGCCGGCACCGGCCGTCCTTCCTTCGTGCCGGACGGCGAACCGCTGCGGGCCGTTGCCACCGATCGGCACGAGCGACGGATCCGGGCGCTGGCCGCACTTCCGCTGCTGGCGCCGTCGCTGCGCGGCGCGCTGACCATCGGCTATCGCGACGCACACACCTGGCTGCCGGCCGAGCGTGCCCTGCTGAACGCGGCCGCCCAGTTGATCGCGCAGGCGGCCGAGCGGGCCCGCCGATTCGAGGCCCAGCACGGCACCGCCCAGCTGCTGCAGCGCAGCATGCTGCCGGAGCATCTGCCCGAGCTTGAAACGTTCCGCATCGCGGCGCGCTACGACGTCGGGATGGACGGCAACGCGGCCGGCGGCGACTTCTACGACGCGTTCCAGCTGACCGACGGCCGGCTCGCCATGGTGCTGGGCGACGTGGCCGGCCACGACGTGCGGGCGGCCGCGGTGATGGGCCAGGTGCGGGCCGCGCTGCGGGCCCTCGCGCTCACCGACCCGGCCCCGCCGGGGGTGCTCGCCGGGCTCGACCGGCTGGTCGGCTCGCTCGGCGCCGAGTCGCGCAACGAAGAGATCTTCGTGACCGTGGTCTACGGCGTGCTCGATCCGGCCGACGGCATCATCACTCTGGCCAGCGCCGGGCATCCGCCGCCGGTGCTGCGCCGGGCCGGGGTGGCCGGCGGGACGCCCACCGCCGAGCTGGTCAAGGTGCCGCCGGGTGCGCCGCTGGGCCTGGGCGGCCGGTGGCAGACCGGTCAGCTTCAGCTGGAACCGGGCGACTCGATCCTGATGTTCAGCGACGGTGTCGTGGAGCGCCGCGGTCAGCCGCTCTCCGACGGCCTGGACGCCCTGGTCGCGGCGGCCGCCACGGCGGCGAGCGGGGATCCCCGGAACCTCTGCTCGCTGGCCACCGCCGCGGTGCCCGGCACGACCGACGACGACGTCGCGGTGCTGGCCGTCGAGCGCGCGGTGGCGCTGAGCCGCTCGGCGACCATGATGGTCCCGGCCGAGCCGACCGGCCCGAGCCGGGTGCGCCAGTGGATGTCCACCCGACTGCGCGACTGGTCGGTGCCGGAGCCGGTGATCGGCGCGGCCATCCTGTGCACCAGCGAGCTGACCACCAACGCGCTGCTGCACGCCGGCACTCCGGCGCAGGTGCACATCGACCTCAACGCCGAGCGGCTGCTGGTCTCGGTGGCCGACACCGGCACCCGGGGCACAGTGATCCGGGCACACGCCGACACGATGAGCAGCCGCGGGCGAGGGCTGGGCCTGATCGAAGATCTGAGCGACTCCTGGGGCACCGACCCGACGGTGCGCGGCACCACGGTCTGGTTCGAGATGCTGCTCCCGCCCAGCTCCTGACTCGCGTCACCTGTGTCACTCATGTGGTCACTACGTGTCACTTAATTCTGCTCTAAAGCAGACATTGAACCCCAGGGTAGTGACGAAGCGTATTCGGGGCCGTAAGGTCATGGATCGTTGAAGTCAGGCACGTCGGAGTCGTCCACGCTGGAGTGGCACATGCGGATCAGAGGCTTTGCACCGTCCACCCCCTGCTGGGCCGAGCTGACCACCGAGGAACCGGCCGGCGCGGCCGAGTTCTATGCCGGCCTGTTCGGCTGGCAGGTGGACGGCGACCGGTTCACGCTGGACGGACGAGCGGTGGCCGGG
>DASWMR010000090.1:0-5620 GCA_036399635.1 Actinoplanes sp.
TCCACCTTGCCGCCGGGGAACTCCCACCGGCCGGCCTCGTTGCGGGCGGCCGGGCCACGCCGGGCGAGAAACACCAGGCCGCCCGCGCCGAACACGATCGCGCCCACCCCGACCCCGATGAAGTCGCGCCCCGCAACGCCGTCCACCGCAGGGCCGTTCACCGCAGGGCCGGAAGCTGCAGCAGATATTTGTAGCGTTCCAGCGCGAAGGGTTGTGCGTGGACTTCGCCCAGCGGACCCCATTCGTGCACGTGTCCCCCCTCCGAGCGCAGCGCACCCCATAGCGACTGTAGTTCGCGTGTCCGTCGGGCAACATCGACCGACAAGGGGTAGCCCGGAAACCCGGCATGACCGGGTGGATAAGCTGAACACGCGGTCGTCGACGCCCGCCCCGGGCGGCGCGCCAAGCCGGCCTTACGCCGCCAATCGCCGTTCATCCCGTTGACGGGGGTCGGCCACTCGGCCGAGAAGGAAGAAGGACTAGCCTGATGGCCGTGACACGCCGCGTAAAGATCGTTTGCACCATGGGTCCCGCAACCTCGACACCCGAGCGGATGCTCGACCTCGTTGCAGCGGGCATGGACGTGGCCCGCCTGAACTTCAGCCATGGCAGCCACGAGGACCACCAGCAGGTGTACAACCTCGTCCGCGCCGCCGCTGAACAGGGTGGCCGCCCCGTCGCCGTCCTCGCCGACCTGCAGGGTCCGAAGATCCGGCTCGGCCGGTTCGCCAACGGCCCGCACCTGTGGAGCACCGGTGACCGGGTCACCATCACCGGCGACGACATCCTCGGCACGCCCGACCGGGTGTCCTGCACCTACACGCGGCTGCCGCAGGAGGTCAAGGTCGGCGACCGGCTTTTGATCGACGACGGCAAGGTCGCCGTGCAGGTCACCGCGGTCGAAGGCAACGAGATCCACTGCGTGGTCGCCGAGGGCGGCCCGGTCAGCAACAACAAGGGCATCTCGCTGCCCAACGTCGCGGTCAGCGTGCCCGCCCTGAGCGACAAGGACGCCGCCGACCTGCGCTTCGCGCTCAGCCTCGGCTGCGACCTGATCGCGCTGTCCTTCGTCCGCTCGCCGGACGACATCAAGCTGGTCCACGAAATCATGACCGAGGAGGGCCGCACGGTCCCGGTCATCGCCAAGGTGGAGAAGCCCGAGGCGGTCGAGCACCTCGAGGCGATCGTGCTCGCCTTCGACGGCGTCATGGTCGCCCGCGGCGACCTCGGCGTCGAGCTGCCGCTGGACCAGGTCCCGCTGGTGCAGAAGCGCGCCGTGCAGCTCTGCCGGGAGAACGCCAAGCCGGTCATCGTCGCCACCCAGATGCTCGACTCGATGATCGAGAACTCGCGGCCGACCCGCGCCGAGGCCTCCGACGTCGCCAACGCCGTGCTCGACGGCACCGACGCCGTGATGCTCTCCGGCGAGACCTCGGTCGGCAAGCACCCGGTCCTCACCGTCAGCACCATGGCGAAGATCATCGCGACCACCGAGGGCGGCTCCATCCCGGTGCCGCGCCTGCAGCACGACCCGCGCACGCACGGCGGCGCGCTCACCGTGGCGGCGTCCCAGATCGCCCGCAACATCGGCGCCAAGGCGCTTGTCGCGTTCTCCCAGACCGGCGACACCGTGCGGCGCCTCTCCCGGCTGCACTGCGAGCTCCCGCTGTACGCCTTCACCCCGGTCGCCGCGGTCCGCGACCAGCTCGCGCTCAGCTGGGGCGTGGAAACCTTCCTCACCGACGTCGTGCAGCACACCGACGACATGTTCCGCCAGGTCGACGCGATGATGCTCGGCCTCGGCCTGGCCAAGCCCGGCGACTACGTCGTGGTCGTGGCCGGCTCCCCGCCGAGCTCGCCCGGCTTCACCAACACCCTGCGCGTGCACCAGCTCGGCTCGCTCGTCGACCCGGCCACGGTCTGAGCATGCCGCCGCACGGGCAGGACGCCGTCGACCAGCTGCTCGAGGTCCTCGACCTCGAGCAGCGCGACGTGTCCACCTTCGTCGGGGAAAGCCCGCAGGTCGGCGCCCAGCGCGTCTTCGGCGGCCAGGTCGCCGGCCAGGCCCTGGTCGCCGCCGGCCGCACCGTCTCCCCGGAACGCCGGGTGCACTCCCTGCACGGCTACTTCGTGCGCCCCGGCGACCCCACCGAGCCGATCGAGTTCACCGTCGAGACCATCCGCGACGGCCGGTCCTTCTCGGTGCGCCGCTCCACCGCCCAGCAACACGGCAAAACGATCTTCTTCATGTCGGCCTCGTTCCAGGTCGCCGAGCAGGGCCTCGACCACCACTCACCGGCACCCACCGGCGTGCCGGGCCCGGACGAGGTGCCCACCATGGCCGACTGGGTGCAGCGCTACCCGAGCCGGGCCGGCGCCTTCGCCTCCGCCCCGCAGGCGGTCGACGTGCGCTACGTCGGCGACCCCGGCTGGGTGCCACCCGGCGACCGGGTGGCCAACGCCCAACAGCGGGTCTGGATGCGGATCAACGGCAAGCTGCCGGACGACCCGCTGATCCACGCCTGCGCCCTGACGTACGCCTCCGACCTGTCCCTGCTCGACTCGGTGCTCTCCGTGCACGGCGAGGTGTGGGGGCCCGGCGGCGTGATCGGCGCGAGCCTCGACCACGCCCTCTGGCTGCACCGCCCGTTCCGGGCCGACGAGTGGTTCCTCTACGACTGCACCAGCCCATCAGCGAGCGGCAGCCGCGGGCTCGCCATGGGGCACATGTTCACCCGCGACGGCCGGCACATCGCCAGCGCCGGCCAGGAGGGCCTGCTCCGCCGGGTCGGCGAACCCCGCAGCTAGGGCCTTGTCTGGCGGATCACGAGGGGCTGCGGCGTGATCCACCCTAGTAACTGTTCCGCTCCGGAACGCTCGCCTCGGTCACACTCTCCGCATTGTCCGGAGCCGGCGGCAGATTCGCCGGGATCCGCTCCGCGGGCGCACCGGTGCCGGTCACCCCGGCCTGCGCGATGATCGAGTCCAGGTCCTTGGTGCTCCGGATCACGTCCTCATGGAACGCCTGCCGGTTCGCCGCGGCGGCCGCCAGCTCCTGCGCACCCGCATGCTCATCCGGCGGCGCATGCCGGCCCACCTGCTGTTCTGCCCGGTGCCGCGGCTTCGCCTTCGCCGACTCGACGTCGAACGCCGCATCCGCCGCACCCGGCTCCGCGTCAAAGTCGGTGCGGCCCGCCGAGTAACCCGCCACCCCGGCGGCCCGCTCCGGCGAAAGATGCAACACGTCATGCCGCGACGCCGCGACCTCACGCAACCGCAAGGCGGTCACCAGATCCGCCACAGCCCGTAACACCCCGAGAGCACCCAGCGTCACCACAACCAGATCAGCCGTACGCGCCAACGGGCTCGCCGCGAAGAAACCCAGCCCCGCCTGCGCCACCCCCAACGAGAGCATCAGCCCCCACGTCCGATCCACGCCGCGGTTCATCGTGGACACCGCCACGTCCACCGCACCGCGCACCAACAGAAACCAGCCGATCAGCGACGCCGTCGAGGTGTAGGTCGAATCCATATCGGCGAGCACGACCACCCCGGTGGCGGCGAACAACACCGTCATCCCAGCGTTGAGCCACCACGTCCGCGTCCCGGCCAGCGCCCGAACGGCCTCACACAACGCCCCGAAAAAGATCACCGGCCCGGCCACACTCACCACATCGGCCGGCTCCAGACGCAGCACACTCCAGCCGATCGCCAGCCACGCCACCCCCGCGAACATCAGAAAACCCCACATCGAGTCGCGCATCACGGTCAGCGGCGAAGGACTGGACCACAACATGAGGGCCTCCAGCGGAAGGTAGTCCCTGCCATGACAACATCCGCCGCCCGACCGGGCCGGACGTTCGCGCAGATTCACAGCGCCCTGTCGGGAAGCCGGGAGCTTTGCCGGTTTCCGGGCGCCGCGGACGCATCAGCGGTAGATTTCAGCGATCAGCGGGTGCCGGCGACGCGCGTCACCACTTCGGTCCGACGAACTCGTCCAGCCGCGCCACCGCCTCCCGGCGCGCCACCGAGAGCGTGTTGGGTTGAGACATTCGCCAGCGGATCCCCAGCTGATCGAGCGTGCCGCGGCACAGGCCCATGATGTCGCTGGACTCGTTAACAAACATGTAACGCGGGTAGCTATAGGGTCTCCCGTTGCGCACGACTCGATTGGCGAAGCGGCTGCCGTCGGAGTGGAAGAGCCCGCGCAGAAATCGTTCCGGCTGCGCCCGCACCACTTCTTCTTGCCAATTGACCAATTCGATCTTTCGCCGGTGTTTTACGCCGGGACCGTGTTGCGGTATCAGACATGGCCAGTGCATCCAATGCGTCCGAACGCTTATGCAGCCGACCTTCTCCTGATACCCCACGGTCTTCGCGCCGCAGGCCTCCATTGCGTAGGACACCTCGTGGATCAGGCCCGGGTACCGCGTGTCGCAGGTGACCGTCAGGAGCGGCACGCGCCGGGTCATCAGCAGGTGGCCGTCCCCCAGGTACTGCCCGAGAAGGTAGGCGTAGGCGGGCGGGTCGTCGATCTTGCGGGGCGGTCGATCACAATGTGGACACCGCCTATCGGGCACGATGCCGGCTGCTTGCCGCTGGTAGAGCCAGCAGGCGACGGTATTGCGCGAAAGCCCGAGCTGACGATAGATCACGCTAAATGGAACGCCAGCCGCGTATAAGCGGAGCGCTTCCTCGCGGAGGTGGGCAGGATGCACCACGTAATTCTCGCGGAGCGGTATGACAGTTTTGGTGCCCCCGGTGGGATTCGAACCCACACTGTATGGTGTTTGAGACCATCTTCTCTGCCGGTTGGAATACAGGGGCCGACAAGCCCGCTCCGGGCACGAGTTGGTCACGCCAGGATGAGCTGGGGACAGCCTACCCACTACGCTTAGGGGGGCGACACCCACATGCCGGGTGTCGTGACTTCGACGTGTTGGGGGTAGGGGTTCCGTGGCCGACACGCAGGCTGGTGCCGAGCGCAAGCGGGTGCTCATCGCCGAGGACGAGGCCCTCATCCGGCTGGATCTGGCCGAGATGCTCGTCGAGGAGGGTTACGACGTCGTCGGTGAGGCGGGTGACGGCGAGACCGCCGTACGTCTGGCCGAGGAGCTGCGTCCGGACCTGGTCATCCTCGATATCAAGATGCCGATCATGGATGGCCTGGCGGCGGCGGAGCGGATCGCCGGTGGGCGCATCGCGCCGGTGGTCATTCTGACCGCCTTCAGTCAGCGGGATCTGGTGGAGCGGGCGCGCGCGGCCGGCGCGATGGCCTATCTGGTGAAGCCGTTCCAGAAGTCAGACCTGGTGCCGGCGGTCGAGATCGCGCTGTCGCGCTATTCGGAGATCGCGGTGCTGGAGTCGGAGGTGGCCGGTCTGACCGACCGGTTGGAGACGCGTAAGTCGGTGGAGCGCGCCAAGGGTGAGCTGATGACGAAGTACGCGATGACGGAGCCGCAGGCGTTCAAGTGGATCCAGCGCACGGCGATGGACCACCGGATGACGATGCGTGAGGTCGCGGACCGGATTCTGGCCGAGGGGGAGGCACCGGAAGCGCCCGCTGCGCCGCAGTAGTGGGTCGTGAGCAGCGTGTCGGCCATGTTGCCGGGGTTAAAGA
>DASWMR010000091.1:0-4671 GCA_036399635.1 Actinoplanes sp.
GAGATGAAGAACGCCAACGCGACGACGTTCGACCAGATCTTCATCGACCGTCTCCGGGCCGCGCACGGCAAGATCTTCCCGGCGATCGGCACGATTCGGGCCAGCACTCGCAACGACACCGTCCGCCAGCTGGCCCAGCAAACGAACCAGTTCGTGATGACGCACATGACGCTCCTGGAGAGCAGCGGCATCGTCGACTACAGCCAGCTTCCCACCGCTCCCGCTCCGGCGGCGGCCGGCGCCAAGGGTCCGGTCCCGATGGACGGGTCGATGATCGCGAAGGCCAGCACCAGCAGCGGCCTTCCCGGCGTCAGCACCACGATGATCCTCGCTGTCCTCGCCGCCGCGCTCCTGGCCGGCGTCATCACGACCATGCGCATCTTCCGGTCGCGGTAGCCCCACCGCGCCCAGATCGCATTACAGAAAGGTTCACCCCATGCGAAGGTCCAAGTACCGGCGCACAACAAGGAACACCGGCTGGTTCAGCGGCCGCCGCCGGATGATTGCGGTGGCGGCCACCGTGGTCGTCTTTGGCGGCATCGTGACCGTTACTCAGGTCTCGAACGCCGCCACCGACCGCAGCCAGCGCAGGGCGCTGGCTGCGTGCGACAACGTCGCCACCCCACCGGCGGCGCAGCTGTCCACGAAGACCCGCAAGGGGACTTACACCACTAACAATGGTCAGGTCACCCAGCACGCGGACGACGGCGCCGGTGACGCGGCGACCGCCGCCGAGGTACGCGCCCGGTGTCGCGACTGGGTGATGAACAACGTCGGCGACACCCAGGCCGGCGGTGCCAGTGCCAGTGCCGCGCCGTCCTCGTCCGCCGACGCCGCCGGACGTCCGGGTACCGGGAACAACGGCCAGACCGGTGGTAACGGTCAGGCCGGTAACGGTCAGGCCGGTGGGAACGACGGCGGCCAGGCCACGGCCCCGCCGCCCGGTACCGGCCTCGGCATCCTCACCAACAGCTGTGACGACAGCGATCTGGACGCGCACGACGGCTTCCAGATCGGCAACCGCTGCGTCTCCACCGAGTTCGGTGAGGTCGGCGTTGCTGCCAACAACCCGTCGTTGCTGATCACCCAGGCCCCCCAGCAGGTCGCGGTGGGCCAGGCGTTCACGCTGACGGTCAGCACCCGCAACCTGATCCGCGACCGCTTCCTCGCGGCCGGCCAGGGTGGGTACTACGTGGAGAGCTCGGTGCTGCAGAACGGCCTGGTCCGTGGGCACTTCCACACCGCCTGTCGGATGCTGGCGAACACCAACGCGGCGCCCGCGCCGGACCCGGTGCCCGCGTTCTTCGTGGCCACCGAGGACGGTCAGGGCAGTGCCCGCCCGGACTCGGTGAACATCCAGGTCACCGGCATGCCGACGGCCGGCACCGCGCAGTGCGCCTCGTGGGCCGGTGACGGTTCACACCGCGTTCCGATGTCGGAGCGGGCCAACCAGACGCCGGCCATCGACGTGGTCCGGATCCAGGTCACCGCCGCCGGTGGCGCCGGCAACGGTGGCAACGCCAACGGTGGCGGCCGAGGCCGCGGCAACGGGTAACAACAAGTTGATCGCGGAGTAGTACGCGGTACCGAAGTCGAGCCCGGGACGGGCGAGGACGCCGACACGGCCTCGCCCGGTCCAGGGACCCCCCTTCGGCGACGGTGGTCGTCCTTCCCCCTGACGGACGATGAAGCGGCTGCTCCGGGCGTGCCGGACCACTCGGGGGTCCGGTCGCCCCTCGAACCGATGGCCCTGACCGGGAGCGCGGTCAGGGCCATCGGCCCATCCAACCGCCCACCGCCACCCTTGACCGGACTGAAGGCCTACTCGACTCGCAGTGACTCGAGGTGGCAGAGTGGCCGGGTGAGTTCCCCGGTGGTCCGCCGGCTGACCCCACCGGAGCGCTACCACTTCGGTGCCACGGTCGGCCCGCTGCTGGTGCCCAGGCACGACCCGTGCGGCCGGTTCGGCGACGACGGGTTCTGGCTCGCCGTGCGCACCCCGACCGGTCCCGCCACCCTGCACCTGGCCCGCGCCGCGGGGGAGTTGATCGCCACCGGCCACGGGCCGGGCGGCTCGTGGATCGTCGGTCGGGCGGACGCGATCGCCGGCCTGCGCGACGACGTGGCGGGTTTCCGGCCGCTGGCCGCCGCCCACCCGCTCGTCGCCCGTCTGGCGCGCACCTTCGCCGGGGTCCGGTTGCCGGCCACCGGGCTGGTCTTCCACCGGCTGATGCGGGCCGTCCTGGAGCAGAAGGTCACCGGTAAGGAGGCGCACCGGGCGTACCGGATGATCTGCCGGCATTTCGGTGAGCCGGCGCCCGGCCCGGTCGAGCTGATGCTGCCGCCCGACCCCGCCGCCGTCGCGGCAACCGCCTACTGGGTGTTTCACCCGTTCGGGGTGGAGCAGCGGCGTACCCAGGCGCTGCAGCGGGTGGCGCTGATCGCAGCGCGGCTGGAGCGGTGCGCCGACTCGGCGGAGGCGACCCGGCGGCTGGTCGCGGTCGCCGGCATCGGGCCGTGGACGGCGGCCGAGGTGGTCCGCACCACCTACGGCGACGCGGACGCGGTGAGCGTCGGCGACTTCCACATCCCGAACACGGTCGCCTGGGCCCTGGCCGGCGAGCCGCGCGGCACCGACGCGCGGATGCTGGAACTGCTCGAGCCGTTCCGCGGCCACCGTGGGCGGGTGTGCGACCTGCTCGCGTACGGTGGAATCGGGGCCCCGAAATTCGGGCCGCGCATGCCGATCCGATCCTTCGCCCGGTTCTGACCGGCCCGCCGCGAGCGGACGGCACCCGTACCGGATACCTTGTTCCCCTCGTGATCGATTTGTCCCCGGGGGCGTGGTAATGGGTGGCACAGGCGGAGAGATCGTCCTGGTGCTTGTGCTGGTGCTGGTCAACGGGGCCCTCTCGGGCAGCGAGATGGCCTTGGTCTCACTGCGGGAAAGCCAGGTGCAGCGGCTCGAGCGGCAGTCCCGCTCCGGCCGGGTGCTCGCCCGGCTGGCCCGCGACCCCAACCGGTTCCTGGCGACCATCCAGATCGGCATCACGCTGGCCGGCTTCCTCGCGTCGGCGGCCGCCGCGGTGTCGCTTTCCCGGCCGTTGATCGAGCCGCTCGGGTTCCTCGGCTCGGCCGCCGAGCCGGCCGCCATCCTGATCGTCACGATCGCGCTGACCTTCGTCACCCTGGTGATCGGCGAGCTGGCCCCCAAGCGGGTGGCGATGCAGCGCACCGAGGGTTGGGCGCTGCTGGTCGCCCGGCCGCTGGACATCCTCTCGATGATCTCCCGCCCCGCGGTGTGGCTGCTCGGCGTCGCCACCAACGTGGTGGTCCGGCTGGCCGGTGGCGACCCGTCCGCCCAGCGCGAGGAGGTGACCACCGAGGAGATCCGCGACATGGTCGCGGCGCAGCAGGACTTCTCCGCCGAGCAGCGGACCATCATCAGCGGGGCCTTCGAGATCGCCGACCGCATCCTGCGGGAGATCCTGGTGCCCCGGCGTGACGTGCTCACCCTGCCGTCCGGCACGTCGGCGAAGGACGCGCTGCGGATGCTGATCGACGGCGGCCACTCGCGGGCACCGGTGGTCGGCCCGGCCGGCCTGGACGACGTGATCGGCACCGTGCACCTGCGCGACCTGATCGACGCGACCGGCGTGGTGGACACGCTCAGCCGTCCCGGGCTGTTCCTGCCGGAGACGCTGCGGGTGTCCGACGCGCTCCGGCAGTTACGCGGCGAACGCCAGCAACTCGCCCTGGTCGTCGACGAGCGCGGCGCGATCGACGGGATCATCACCATGGAGGACCTGGTCGAGGAGATCGTCGGGGAGATCTACGACGAGACCGACCGGGACGTTGCGGCGGTGCTCCACGAGCCGGACGGGGCGCTGCTGATGCCCGGCGCCTTCCCGATCCACGACCTGCCGGACATCGGCTTCTACGACGAGACGCATGCCCACGAGGACGGCGACTACACCACCATCGCCGGCATGGTGCTGGCCGCGCTCGGCCACATCCCGACCGACCCCGGCGAGGTGGTGGAGCTGCCCGAGTTCACCGCCGAGGTGGTCGAGGTGACCGGGCGGGCGATCACCCGGGTGCGGCTGCGCCGGCTCGCCCCGGTCGAGAACGCCGAGAACGACTAGCGTCTAGCCCCGCGAGCGCTGGCGGACCGCCTCGTAGAGCACGACCGTGGCGGCCGCGGCCGCGTTCAGCGAGGTCGCCGCGCCGGTGATCGGGATGCGGACGGTCACGTCGGCGGCGTCCCGCCAGGCCGCGCTCAAGCCGGTGGTCTCGTTGCCGATCAGCAGCACCCGGGGGCCGGTCAGGTCGTGGTCGGCCACGTCGACCGCGCCGTGCTCGTCGGTCGCGACCAGCAGCAGCGGCAGGCCCCGGTCGCGCAGGCCGGCCGCCCAGGACAGCACCTCGTCGGCGCCGTCCGCGCGGATCACCGGCAACGCGAACAGCGAGCCGGTGCTGGCCCGCACCGCCTTCGGGTCGTACGGGTCCGCGGCGTGCCCGGTGACGATCACCCCGGCGGCGCCGAACGCGTCCGCCGAGCGCACCAGCGTGCCGATGTTGCCCGGCGTGGTGGGCCGGTCGAAGACCACCACCAGCAGGTTCACGCCGGGTGTCAGGCGGGTCAGGTCGTCCGGCGGCATGCCCACCACG
>DASWMR010000092.1:0-2050 GCA_036399635.1 Actinoplanes sp.
TTCAGCGCCTTCTACCTGCAGCTGGTCCGCGGCTACGGCCCGCTGGCCTCCGGCGCGCTGTTCGTGCCGTTCGCGGTCGCCCAGATGGTGTTCGCCCCGCGCAGCGCCGCGATGGTCAAGCGGTTCGGCCCGAAGGCGGTCAGCACGGCCGGCCTCCTGCTGGTCGCGGCCGGCCTGGCGATCTGGCTCGTGGTCGACGCGAGCACGCCGATCTGGATCGTCGGCGCGGCGTTCTTCGTGATGGGCGTCGGAATGGCCAACGTGATGCCCTCGGCCACCGAGTCGATCATGGCAGCGGTGCCGCGGGAGAAGGCCGGTGTCGGCTCCGCGGTCAGCAACACGATCCGGCAGATCGGTGGCGCCCTGGGCGTGGCCGCGCTCGGCGCGGTGCTCTCCTCGGTCTACCGCGACGACCTGGTCGGCAACGTGCCGGCGGCGGCCCGCGAGTCGATCTCCGGGGCGTACGGGGTGGCCGGGCAGGCCGGCCCGGCTGGCGCCGAGCTGATCGGGCACGCCAACGACGCGTTCATCACTGCCATGCACTACGCGTCGATCGGCTCGACGGTCTTCGCAGTGCTCGGCGCCGTGGTGGCGCTGCTCTGGCTGCCGGGCAAGCGGCCGGCCGACGCGCCGGCACCGACAGTTGCCGAGGGGCTCGCCGAGGAACAAGGCGTGCAGCTGGTCGAAGCGTAAACACGTCGGACACAATGGCTGTCATGACTACGGTCGGCACCGGATCCGAGACCGGCCAGGAGCGTAAGGCTCCTGGCCGGCCCCGCAACGCCCAGGCGGACGAGGCGATCCTCGACGCGGTCCTGGAGCTGCTCAGCGCCGGGCAGAGCGCCGCGGCCGTCTCGATCGAGGCGGTGGCGGCGAAGGCGGGCGTCGGCAAGGCGACCATCTACCGTCGCTGGCCCAACAAGGAGGCCCTGCTCGTCGACGCGGTCGCCGCGATGAAGGGCCCGGTGCCCGAGCCGGTGGGCGAGTCGGTGCGCGACGATCTGGTGATGCTCATCCGGGCCAACCGCACCGGCCGGGCCCGCCGGTACGGCAAGGTCACCGCGTGTCTGCTGCCGGAGTTCAACCGGGACGACGAGCTGCGGGCGATGTACCAGGCGATCATCGAACCGCGCCGGGACGTCATGCGCGGGGTGCTGCGTCGCGGCGTGGCGACCGGCGAGCTGCGCGCCGACCTCGAGATCGAGCTGACCCTGCTGATGCTCTCCGGCCCGTCGATGGTGCAGAACATGCTCAGCTGGAACCCGCGAGTTCCCGAGGACGGCTTCGCCGAGGCCCTGGTGGACGCCGTCCTGCGCGGCGCGGCCGCCTAGCGACAGGGCTTGCCGAGAAAGACGGCTTGAGCAGGCCGGAAGCAACCGGCCGGAACGTACGGGTCGGCGCGAGAACCCCCGCATCTCGCACCGACCCGATCGCTCGCCGCTCCGCATCACCAAAACATGACGAAAAAACGGAACGACCCCCCGTTGCTACCGACTATCCCGGTCGGGGAGGCTGCGTGTGCGAATTCCGTCCGAATCCGAACGCCCGCGTTGGAGAGGCCACCCTTGCCGTCGCCGTCGACCAACCAGCTCCCGGCTCCGCCCGATCCGGGCCGAGGCACCACCCTCGACGAGCTGGCCGCCTGTCTGCGGTCGCTCAAGGCCTGGGGCGGCAACCCGTCGTACGAGGCGATCACCAGCCGGGTCAACGCCGGGCGCCGCGCCGCCGAGCACGTCGGCAAGACCACGGTGGTCGACTGCTTCCGGGACGGCCGCCGCCGGCTGGACACCGAACTGGTGGTGGACGTCGTCCGGGCGCTGCACCCCGACCCGGGGTACGCCACCCAGTGGCGGCAGGCGCTGAGTGTGCTGGGCGGCGCGGCCCGGGGTGCCCAGGTGCGGGTGCGCGACAGCCTGCCGCCCGGCCTGGCACAGTTCACCGGTCGGGCGGCCGAGCTGGGCCGGCTGCGCGCCGCGGTGCAGCGCGGCCGCGCGTCCGGCGACGCCCTGGTGATCTCGGCGCTGGCCGGGATGGCCGGGGTCGGCAAGAC
>DASWMR010000093.1:0-13635 GCA_036399635.1 Actinoplanes sp.
GTCTACCTCGACCGGCTCGGCCACTACCTCACCGAGGCCGGCAAGGGCGACGACGGCCGCAAGTACTGGCAGGCCGGGCTCACCGTGGCCGCGACGCTGTTCGACGAGCCTTACCTCTCGACCGACCCCGCGCACCAGGGCCTGATCCTGCACTCGGTCTACCACCAGCCGAACGGCTGGGACCACGTGCCGGCCGGGCAGCGGGTGCCCAACGGCGAGTCCAGCATGTGGGGCGACTACCACGCCCGCGAGCTCGCGCTCTACCTGCAGCGGGTGGCGCGGGACGAGCCGTACTACACGTTCTTCGGCCCGACCGACAAGGCCGCGGGGGTGACCGCATGAGCATTGCCATCGTCACCGGCGGCTCCCGCGGCATCGGCCGCGGCATCGTGCTGTCCCTCGCCCGGGCCGGCTACGACGTCGTGGTCAACTACGCCAGCAACGCGGACGCGGCGAAGGCCGTCGGCACCGAGGTGGAGGCGCTCGGTCGGCGTGCACTGCTGGTGCAGGCCGACGTGGGCAAGGCCGAGGACCGGGCCCGGCTGATCGACGAGACGTACGCCGCGTTCGGCCGCCTCGACCTGCTGGTCAGCAATGCCGGGGTGGCTCCGAACGTGCGGGCCGACCTGCTGGACGCCGGCGAGGAGTCGTTCGACCGGCTCATCGAGATCAACCTCAAGGGCCCGTACTTCCTGATCCAGCAGGCCGCGAACCGGATGATCGCGCAGGAGCCGGCGGACAGCCCGCCGAAGATCGTCATCATCTCGTCGATCAGCGCGTACACGGTGAGCCTCAACCGCGGCGACTACTGCGTCGCCAAGGCCGGGCTGGCGATGACCACCCAGCTGTACGCCGCGCGCCTCGCCGAGCACGGCATCAACGTGTACGAGATCCGGCCCGGCATCATCGCGACCGACATGACCGAGGGCGTGACCGCCAAGTACGACAAGCTGATCTTCGAGGACGGCATCACGCCGATCCGGCGGTGGGGTCAGCCGGACGACGTCGGGCGGGCCGTGGTGGCGGTCGCGACCGATCTGCTGCCGTTCAGCACCGGACAGGTCATCGACGTGGACGGTGGCTTCCACCTGCGGGTGCTGTAGCCGCCGGGTATGCGGTTGTTGCGCCCGGGTGAGCGTACCGGCGCATGGTGTTGATCTTGCGGGTGTTTGGTCAGGCGGTCAGCATGCTGCGGGCGTGCGCGAGACCGCCGACCAGCTCCCGGAGCGCGGCAACGATGCCCGCCTCGAGCTCCGGGGAGAGGCGGGCCACCGGCACCGAGATGCTCACCGCGTCGACGGCCGGAACCGCCAGCGGCACCGCCATCGCGAGGCAGTTGATGCCCTCGGCGTTCTCCTCGCGGTCCACCGCATAGCCGCTCGTGCGCACGTGGGCCAGGGTGGTGTGGAAGGCGCGCCGGTCGGTGACGGTGTGCGGAGTGAGACGCGCCAGCGGCCAACTGACGATCGCGTCGGCCGCGGTCTCCGAGTGCTCGGCGAGCAAGGCCTTGCCCAGCGCGGTGGCGTGCGCCGGCAGCCGGCGGCCGATCGCGCTGTAGAGGCGCAGGCGGTGCACCGAATCGCGCTTGGCGAGGTAGACCACCTGGTCGCCGTCGAGCCGGCCGAGGTGGACGGCCTCGCCGAAGCGGCGGGAGAGCTCGTCGAGGACGCCACCGATCAGACCGACGGTGTCGTCGCCGTCGAGATAGGCGGCACCGACCCGCAGAGCCCGCATGCCGAGCCGGAAGCGGCTGCCGGTGTCGTCGGTGTGCACCCAGCCACGGCCGGTCAGCGTGCGCAGCAGGCCGTGCAGGCTGCTCTTGGGGATGCCCAGCTCGCGGGCGAGATCGACAAGAGTCCACGGCCGGGGCTGATCGGCGAGCAGCTCCAGCAGGTCGAGTGTGCGGCCGGCCGACTTGACGGGCTGGAAATCTTCGGGAGCGGTTGGCACCGGGCCAACGTATCAGTAGGGTCACATACGTGACTAACGTTCAGCAGAGTGAACAGCTACCTATCGGCCGGGTGCTGCCGGTCCTCGTCATCGAGGACGCGAGCCACGCCACCGCGCTCGGTGACGCCCTGGTCAAGGGCGGCCTCGCCGCCGCCGAGGTGACCCTGCGCACGGCCGCCGGCATCGACGCCATCCGCGCCCTGGCCGGTCGCGACGACCTCATCGTCGGCGCCGGCACGGTGCTCAGCGCCGCGCAGGCCGAGCAGGCGATCGAGGCCGGTGCCCAATTCGTGGTGACCCCCGGTTTTGCCCCCACCGTCGTGCGGGTCTGCCAGGCGGCCGGCGTGCCGGTCTTCCCGGGCGCCGCCACGGCGACCGAGATCCAGATGGCCATCGATGCGGGCCTCGACACGGTCAAGTTCTTCCCGGCCGGTCAGCTTGGCGGGGTCGCGATGATCAAAGCGCTGGCGGCGCCGTTCCGCGGGGTCCGGTTCATCCCGACCGGCGGCGTCACCACCGCCCTCATCCCGGAGTATCTGGCGGTTCCGGCCGTCCTCGCGGTCGGTGCGACCGCGGTCGCCCCCGCCGACCTCATCGCCGGCGAGCAGTGGGACGAGATCACCGAGCGGGCTGCGCAGGCTGTGGCGGCGGCCGCATGAGCGCCGTCACGCCCCGCCCGAAGGACGACTGCCGGTACGACCTGGTGTCGCTCGGCGAGATCATGCTGCGCCTCGACCCCGGTGAGGGTCGGGTCCGCACCGCCCGCACCTTCCGCGCCTGGGAGGGCGGCGGCGAATACAACGTGGCGCGCGGTCTGCGGCGCTGCTTCGGGTTGCGGACCGCGGTGGTCACCGCGTTCGCGGACAACGAAGTGGGCCGGCTCCTCGAAGACCTGATCCTGCAGGGCGGCGTCGACACCAGCTTCATCTCCTGGGTGAAGTACGACGGGATCGGCCGGAGCGTCCGCAACGGACTGAACTTCACCGAGCGCGGCTTCGGCGTCCGCGGCGCGGTCGGCACCTCCGACCGCGGGCACACCGCGGCCAGTCAGCTCAAGCCCGGCGACGTCGACTGGGACCACCTCTTCGGCACGCTCGGCGTCCGGTGGTTGCACACCGGCGGCATCTACGCCGCGCTGTCCGAGACGGCCGCGCAGACCGTCGAGGCGGCGATGACCGCCGCCCGCAAGCACGGCACGATCGTCTCCTACGACCTCAACTACCGGCCCAGCCTCTGGAAGGCGATCGGCGGGCCGGAGCGCGCCCGGGAAGTCAACCGGCGCCTCGCCGGCCTGGTCGACGTAATGATCGGCAACGAGGAGGACTTCACCGCCTGCCTCGGCTTCGAGGTGCCCGGCACCGACATTCACAGCGGCGGTTCGCTGGACGCGGGCAACTTCAAGTCGATGATCGAGGCGGCCGTCCAGGAGTACCCCAACTTCAAGGTCGTCGCGACCACCCTGCGCGGCGTGCGCAGCGCCACCGTGAACGACTGGGGAGCCGTGGCCTGGGCCGGCGGTGCGTTCGCCGAGGCAACCCACCGCCCCGGCCTGGAGATCCTCGACCGCGTCGGCGGCGGCGACAGCTTCGCCTCCGGCCTGATCTACGGCCTGTTGGAGCGCGACGGCGACCTGGCGCTGGCCGTCGAGTACGGCGCGGCGCACGGCGCGCTGGCGATGACCACGCCGGGCGACACGTCGATGGCCAATCTCAGCGAGGTCGAAGCCCTGGTGCGGGGAGCGGGAGCCCGGGTGCAGCGCTGAACCGACGGACGCGCATCGCCGACCGAACCGGGCGGTCCGAGAACTCAAGACCG
This sequence comes from Actinoplanes sp., assembly GCA_036399635.1. GTDB lineage: Bacteria > Actinomycetota > Actinomycetes > Mycobacteriales > Micromonosporaceae > Actinoplanes. Next base: position 3,766 of record DASWMR010000093.1, read on the forward strand.
TCCGGTGGCGGCCGATGATAGGCCACACAGGCCGGGCGGCCGCGGGTCGGAGGCTGGGTCGAGATGTTCAAGGGACTACGGCGGGCAATTGTCGTCGTCGGCGTCGCCGCTCTCGTCGCGTACGCCGCTCTGCTTCTCCTCAAGCCCTTTCCGCTCGTGGTCACCGGACGCATGAGCCAGCTCGTCGTGATCGGATCGGCGATGGCCGCTGGAGCGATGGCGAGCCGCGCCGCCCGCTGGAGTGCCGGCCGGGTCCGGGTGGGCATGACCGTGCTGGGCGTGGCCAGCCTGGCCTGGGCGTTGGCCGAAGCGCTCTGGCTGGCGGCCGGCTGGCGGAGCGGCGGCGTCGGCGTGCCGTTCCCGCCGGCCGCCGTGGCGGCGTTCGCGGTCACCATGATCAGCGTGCCGACCGCGACCGTGTTGCTGGTCCAGCGTGCGGCGGCGAGCCTGCGCACTCTGCTCGACGGCCTGCTCATCGGGACATCGTTGCTGTACGTGATGTGGGCGCTGGTGATCGCACCCGAACACCGCGCCGGCCAGTCGGGTTTCGGCACGCTGCTCTACCCGCTCGCCGACGTCCTGATCGTCAGCATGGTCCTGCTGCTGCTGGGCGGCTCCCATCCCCGCGTACGCGGGTCGCTAGAGTTGGTCGCAGTCGGCATGGTGGTGATGTTCGCTGCCGACGCCGGATATTCATACCTGGTCATCGTGGGCGGCTACCGCTTCGGCGCGCTGCCCGATCTGGGCTGGACTACCGCTTACCTGCTGATCGCCCTCGGCCTGCCGCGCCGGGACACACTGCGCGGCCTCACCACCCTGGCCGAGCATCAACGGCCCCGACCGTACCTGCCGTACCTACCGTTCGCACTGGCGATCGGCACTGGCATCACGATGTTCGCAGCCCACCGCGTCATCGAACCGGCCGTGTACGCCCTCAGCCTGGTCCTCACCGTCCTGGTGGTGGCCCGCCAACTGATCACCGTGCGGGACAACCACGCGCTGACCAGCCAGTTGACGGCGGCAGTCGACGACCTGCGGTTCCGGGCCGACCACGACCCGTTGACCGGCCTGGCCAACCGGTCGCTGTTCCACGAGTCCGTCGAACGGGCACTCGGCGGGACCACCCGCGCCCGGGTGGCGATTCTCTATGTCGACCTCGACGCCTTCAAGCCGGTCAACGACGCGCATGGGCACGACGCCGGCGACCGGGTGCTCATCCTGACGGCCGAACGGCTGAGAGCGACGGCCGGCGCCGGCGCGATCGTCGCCCGGCTCGGCGGCGACGAGTTCGCCATCCTGGTCACCGATGCCGTCGTCGCCGACCTCATCAGGCTGGCGGACGACATGCTGACCGCCATACGGGCACCGGTCGAACTGCCTTGCGCGACGGTGCGCGTCGGTGCCAGCATCGGCATCGCCGACGGCGTGGCCGGCCGGATCGGCCTCGGCGAACTGCTCCGCGACGCGGACGCCGCGATGTACGCCGCCAAACGCGGCGGACGGAACCGCTTCGTGGTCTCCGGTTCCTCGCTCACCAGGGCCGGCTTCGCGACCTGACCGGCTGAGCTGGCCCCCCGGCAGTCGTTGGTCCGCGCCGGGAAACCGGTAGCATCGCCGCGGAACCGCAGGCAAAAGGAAAGTCGGAGGTCACGTGGCACCGGATGACATCTCGCGCGGCCAAGCGGAACGACTCCGCGGGCTGGACGAGGCGGCCAGGGTGGCCAGGACGTTCGAGATCCTCGCGGAGACCGGCGCGCTATGGGTCTGGGGTGACGAGGACGAGACTCTGTTCACCGAGGATGCGGCGCGCAGAACCCTGCTGCCGATCTGGCCGCACGCCACGCTGGCTCGGTTGGAAAACGAGGGTGAGGTCGATGGAGAGCACGCGATCAGGATCTCGGTGGACGTGTTCCTCAAGGAGTGGCTGCCGCAGCTGACCGAGGACGACGCTGACCTCGCGATCTTCCCGGTCGAGGACCGAAATGCAGCTGTCCTCACGGTCGCCGAGTTCAGCGCGGCGATGACAAAGGTCTAGCGGCCCAGGGAGAAGAAACTCGAGCTGGCTCACGCACCCGGGGACTTTCGGGCTGGGCGATCCAGCCGATTCAGCCGATCCAGCCGAGGAGGCCGGCCATGGCGAACCGGAGCGCCTCGATGGTGGCGAAGGCGCCGTTCTGCAGGCGTCGATACGACTCGCTGCGGCGGCTGGCCCAGGTGCAACAGACCCGCGCGGAGATCGCCGGCGCTGCCCGCCGGCTATTCGTTGGCAGGGGATGGGCAGCCACCACGGTCCGCAACGTGGCTCGCGAGGCGGGCCGCGCCGAGTCCGAGCTCGCCGCGCTCTACGACGCATCACGACGGCGCGCGATCAGACCTGAAGCCAGGTGTTCTCATCCTGGCTGGTCGGCACACTCCGGCCTGGCCTGGACGTTTCCGCTGCCGTCGACGTCAACGCCGCCCTCTGCAACATCGACGTGTTTACCACGCTCAGGATCGAACGTGCCTGGGCACCCGGATCGAGTGGTGTTGGGGCGAGATCCTCGCTCGCGAGCTGCTGAATCCGGCCGGGACGGAACGCGGCCGGTAGATCCGGTTCCTGGCGGTGCCCTCGCCCTCGCCCCAAGCGCGAGTTGCTGGCGTCGCGTCGCCTACCGGAGCAGGGGGAGGCTGCCGGTCAGCCGCTGCACCGGCTTTCGGGGTCCGTACAGCGCGACCCCGAGGTAGGCGATCGACTCGCTGGTGGCGTCGCGCAGTAGGTCGGCGTAGTCGTCGTAGGTCTTGCTCCGCTGTGCTCGGTCGGTGAAGTCGACGATGAACAGGTCGTCGTCGCTCGCCGCCCGTGCACGGATGTCCTTCACCTGGTCGGCCGGCGCGGTGAGGATCGGGATCGGCGTGTTGGTGATGCCCGGATGCACGCTGCCGTCGCCGTCCTTGAGGTCGGCACCGATCAGTCCCGCCAACCGGCGACCCAGGCTCATCGCCAGCACCGCGGCGGTGTTCGCGGCAAGTCCCGGCGGCAGAGCGCCATCCACCACGATGGCGATCTTCGTGTTCTGTTCCCTAGTGCTCGTGAGAGTTGTGATGTCCTTTCACTGCGGTGCCGGGTAATGCGAGATTTTTGGGGACTCGTGGCTCGGCGCCGGTCACGCACCGTAGGACTTCCGGGGTTCGGCAAGGGCGGCTTCGCGGGTGGCAGCGCCGCGTGATTCCGTCGCCGACTCGTCCTTCGCGGTCGTCGGGTTACGCTCGACAACGCCGATCACCACGCCGACGACAATGACGAAGCCGCCCAGGATCTGTGCGGGTCGGACGGTCTCTCCGTTGATCACGACGGCGCCGAGGACACCGAAGACCGGAACCAGGTTCAGGATGTTGACGGCGACAGCCGAGGCCATCCGGTGCAGGCCGTAGTTGTAGAGCATGAAGCCGCCGATGGAGCAGGCCACCGCGAGATAAACCAGCAGGGACGAGGTGGCCACGCCCGGCACCCGCCAGTAGCCGACCTCCAGCAGGGACGCGACGAGGAATCCGGCCGCGCCCGCGAGGGTCTGGTAGTAGGTGACACCGATGGCGTTCTGACCGGCACTGGATCGTTTGCCGAGCACGTTGTAGCCGGCCCAGGCCACCCCGCCCAGCAGTAGCAGGATGTCGCCCAGCCAGCGCTGGCTTCCGCCCACCTCGGCACCGTTGCGGACGATGAGGAAACAGCCGACCGCGGCGAGAAGCACCCCGACCACCCGCGTCGACGCCATCCGGGTGCGGAAGACGAACAGTTCCATCAGCATCGTCATCAGCGGGTACGTGGCCACGATCAGCGACGCGTCCGATGCGGTGGAGAGATCGACGCCGACGTTCTCGAGAATGAAGTAGACGGTGATCCCGAGGAGGCCGCTCAGGTAAAGCATCCGCCGCTGCGTCCGGTCCGGGGGAGCCGGGCGGTTGCGGCCCATCCTGACCAGCACGCTCAGCAGCAGCGCCGCGAGGGTGAACCGGATGGCGCCGATGCTGAGCGGGCCGACCTCCTGCAGGACTTCCTTGGTCACGGCATAGGAGCTGCTCCAGAGGAGGGCGGCGGCGGTAACCGCGCAGACCGCCCACGAATCAGCCATTCTTCCGGCCACTTTCATGTCTCCTCTAAAGCGTTGCCCACCCGGCTGAGACCGAACGATAGCAACGGAAAGTGGACGAGAGTGGAAGTATTCTCGGTGACTCTGTTCATGTTGCGAACTTAATTCGGTGACGGACGGAATGAGGCGAATGTGGACGAACTAGATTCGGCCCTGGTGCGGATGCTCCAGGAGGATGGCCGCCGTACTAACCGGGACATGGCGAAGGCACTTGGCATCGCTCCGTCCACCTGTTTGGAGCGGATCCGGTCGCTGCATCAGCGTGGCGTCCTGACCGGCTTCCACGCGGAAGTTGATCTCGCGGCGCTCGGCCGCGGGCTCCAGGCGATCATCGCCGTGCGGGTCCGTCCGCCGACGCGGGAAAGGATCGAGGCGTTCCAGGCGTTCCTCGAGCAGATGCCCGAAGTGATCTCGATCTTTGTGCTCACCGGCAGTGACGACTTTTTGGTGCAGGTCGCCGTCCGGGACACCAATCATCTCCATGCGGTGGTGCTGGACGAGCTCACCAAGCGCCCCGAGCTGGCCGACGTGCGCACCTCGGTGGTCTATGGGCACACCCGGAAGAAAGTCATCGAGCCGCTGTGAGGCGGCTCGACGAGGGTCGGGCTATTCGAAGAGCTTCGCCGCGGTGATCACGGTCTGCACGATGCCGTAGCCGAGCAGCGCGGCCACCAGCAACCAGGACACCAGCAGGCGGATCGACGTGGTGCTCACGCGGCGGCCTCCTTGAGGGCAGTCTCGGTGCCGGACGGTTCGTGGTAGCGCTTCGGCACCGGGCGGATCAGCAGGTTGGCGAGGAAGCCGATGGCCAGCACGCCGACCATGGTGAACAGTGCCGGCTGGTAGGCGGCCGATGTCAGGCTGCCCGGCTTGCCCTGTGCGTCGAGGAAGCCGTTGATGATCAGCGGGCCGGCGACACCCGCCGCGGACCAGGCGGTCAGCAGCCGACCGTGGATGGCACCCACCTGGTAGGTGCCGAACAGGTCGCGAAGGTAGGCCGGCACGGTCGCGAAACCGCCGCCGTAGAAGGACAGGATGACGCCGGCCAGCACCACGAACAGCGCGGTCGCCGCGTCGCCGACCAGGGCGAGCAACAGGTACATGACCATGCCGACGCCCAGGTACAGCAGGTAGATGGGCTTGCGGCCGATCAGGTCGGAGGTGGCCGACCAGGCAAACCGCCCGGCCATGTTGAACAGCGACAGCACACCGACGAAGCCACCCGCGGCCGCGACGCTGACGCTGGAGGCCGAACCCGACCGGAAGAAGTCCTGGATCATCGGGCTGGCCTGCTCGAGGATGCCGATGCCCGCGGTCACGTTGCAGAACAACACCACCCACAACAACCAAAAGCTGCGCGTACGGATCGCGTTCGCGGCCGACACATTCGCGGTCGTCACCAGTGGTTTGTCCTTGATGGCCGACGGGTCCCAGCCGGCCGGCCGCCAATCCGGCGCGGGCACCCGGATGTTGGCCACCCCGAGCATCATGATCAGGAAGTACCCGATGCCGAGCGTGACGAACAGCAGCACCAGCGCCCGCCCGTCGGCCACCGAGCTGGCCACGCTCGAGTCGTAGTCCGCGTCGTACAGGGAAAGAAGTTGCCGCGAAGCGGGGCTCGCGATCAGGGCGCCGCCGCCGAAGCCCATGATGGCCAACCCGGTCGCCAGGCCGGGCCGGTCCGGAAACCACTTGATCAGGGTGGAGACCGGTGAGATGTAGCCGATGCCCAGGCCGATGCCGCCGATCACGCCGTAGCCGAGATAGACCAACCACAGCTGTTTCGTGCCGATGCCGAGCGCCCCGACGCCGAAGCCGGTGGCCCAGAAGCACGCCGACACGAACATCGCCTTGCGCGGACCGTTGGCCTCGACCCACGTCCCGCCGACCGCCGCGGACAGTCCCAGCATCACGATGGCGATGCTGAAGATGATGCCGATCGAGGTCTGACTGGCCTCGAAGTGCTTGATGAACGAATTCTTGTAGACGCTTGTCGCATAGGCCTGGCCGATGCACAGGTGCACGGCCAGTGCGGCGGGGGGAATCAGCCAGCGGCTGTACCCCTGCGGTGCGACGGTGTGCTTGCGGTCAAGTGCGGTGAGCAGGGACACGCCGGCCTCCCAACCCCTTCGGCGGGATCTAGAAGACCATCATCAACCTGGGCTTTCCACTCGGCAACCGCAGAGCCGACTGCTGACCTCGACGCTGCCCGCGGCTAGCACGCTGAAGCGGGAGCGGCGCGATGCCGGTCGATCGCGGCCAGCTGCCGGATGCTGACGAACGACGGGTTCGCCGCCTGCGGCTGGCGCAGCACCTCGAGATCGGCCAGGTCACGATCGGCGCGCAGCGCCTCCCGGGGGAGCCGGTCGGCCTCGTCGGCGATGATCAGGTTCAGCGGCACCCACCACCCGGCGTGGTCGGCGTCGCGCTCGGCCGGCCCGGTCAGCTTTCCGAAACCCCAGATTCCGTACGGGCCATCGCGGCGCCGACTTCCGCTGGCCCAGAAGACAACCGGCTGCCCCGCCCGCATGAGCCGCAGGCGGTAGCTCGGTTGCACACACCACCGGGTGACCTGCGGATCCCGGGCGAACCGGCCGGCCAGGTCGGTGTGGTCGGCATTGCCCTTCAGCAGCCAGGCGCCGAGGTCGTCGAGGCGTACCCGTCGGCTCTCCGGCATGGTGGCCCGGTTACCCGGCGTGCCGGGGTCCTACACCTGGAATGGACCGGGCCGGGCGGGGAACAAGTAGACAGGCAACGTTCGTAGGCGAGGGAGTACACGTGCTACTGATTTTCGGGTTTCGCACCAGGGCGTACCCGCTCGGGTGGGTGGCCGCGGTCTGCCATGTCTGCGGCCGGGCCGGCAACCTGCTGCTCGTTCGCGAGGTCACCAAACTGAGCCTGTTCTTCGTTCCGCTGCTGCCGGTGCGCACGAAGTATGTGCTGGAGTGCCAGAACCCGATCTGCCGATCCCGGAACCGGATCGACAAGCGGGAGGCCGAGCGGCTGCGGTCCGCGAACTTCACGCCGGTGTAGCTCCGGGCGGGAGGAGCGCCCGGAGCCACACCGGCGGGTGCCGGTCAGCCCGGGATCGATTCCGATCCGCTGGCTCCCGCACCGGCGGCCGGCGCGGTGGCCGACGCCGCTCCCGCGGAGTAGCTGTACGGCGGGGCCGTGACCTTGTTGTCGATGCGCAGCCAGTCGGCCATCGTCTTGCCGCTGTCGTTCGCCCTGGTGATCGTGGCCGTGTCGTAGAAGTTGCTGCTGGTCCACGTCAGGCTCGCGTCGCCGAAGTCCTGGGTGATGGTCTTGGCGCGCCGCACGTAGTTGCCGTCGGCGTAGATCTTGCCTTCCACGCCGAGACCGATGAAGTAGTCGCTGACGTCGACGTAGTTGGCGAACAGATGCGCATAGCCGAACCGCACCCGCGGATGCCGGGTGGCCGACCCGTCGAACCAGTTGTGGTGGTAGGTGACCCGCAGGTACCCGCGGTCCTGCGCACCGTTGCTGTCGCTGTGACCGAGCAGCATCGACTTGTCGGTGCCGACGTAGCGGTTGTAGGACACGGTCGCCAGGTCCGAGCCGCGCTTGATGTCCACCGAGCCGTCGACGGCCGGGTAGAAGGTGTTGTAGTTGATCCACACGTGGTCCGAATAGCACTGGACGTTCACCGAGTCGTCCGGCGAGTCCCGGAACGACAGGTTCTGGATGATCACGTTCGACACGTGGGTGAACGTGTCCTTCTCGGCCGGATCGCAGGTGTCGCCGCCGACCGCGATCTCGTCGGGCCCCCAGCCGTTGACATCGAGCCCGAAGCCGCTGATGGTCGCGGCCGAGCCGACGCCGAGGATCGTCTTGTTGGAGCCGACATCGAGCATGTCGTCGCCCGCACCGGTGATCGTGCCGGACACCCGGACGATCCGCGGGGTGTCGTCGGCGAGGGCGGCCGCCAGCTGGGCGTAGCTGGTGACGGTCACCGTCGGGCCGCCGGCGCCACCGGTGGTGGTGGTCCGGCCGTACCCGCTCACCGCGGCGAAACCCACCGCGCTGGCGGCAAAAGTCTGCGCCTCGCCGCCGGTAGTGGCGTCGGCGGACGCCGCGAAGACAGTGCCGCCGGCCGCCAGGGTGGCGACCGCGACCAGGGCGGTGGTTCGTGCTCGGCGAAGTGTGCCGTTCGTGCGGGACATGTTGCCTCCATGAGCAGCGTTCGCGGACGGGTGCTATCGCGCTCTGGCACCGGCGTGGGCCACGCGGGCGCCTGGTGGTCCATCGGGCCGGCGATCGACGCGTGGCGGAGCGGGTGGCCCGGCGGTGGATGCCAGGCCGCGTCGGCGCTGAGGCCCGCGCCTCGACAGTAAGGTAAACGCTTTCCTGCCACAAGATAGACAAACATCAATCGCAGTCCGCGGCGGTGCGCCTGCACGTCGAACTCCCGGCCCGGCACCGGCTGAGCGATGATAATTTTCCACCATGGCCTCTCTGTGCGCACCGGGGGAGTTGCGGTGACCGCGCTGGACGCGGCGCTCGGCCGGTGCCCGGCCATCGCCGTCATCCGGGCCCGCTCGACGCAGCGGGTTCCGGCGATCGTCGAGGTTCTCGCCGAGAGCGGGGTGACCGCCGTCGAACTGACGCTGACCACGCCGGGCGCGATAGACACGCTCGCCGCCCTCGCCGGATCGCTGCCGGCCGGCATGGTGTTGGGTGCCGGCACCGTGCTGGACGCTGCCGGCGCGACGGCCGCGGTCGCGGCCGGGGCGTCGTTTCTGATCACGCCCGCGGTCCTGCCCGCCGTGCTCGACCAGGCCCGCCGGCTCGAGGTGCCGGTGGTCTGCGGCGCGCTGACACCCACCGAGATCGTTACGGCCCGCGCCGCGGGGGCCGACCTGGTCAAGGTCTTCCCGGCGGACGCGGTCGGCGGACCGGCCTACGTGCGGGCGGTGCGTGCTCCGCTCCCCGATATTCCGCTCGTTCCCACCGGTGGCGTGGCGATCGACCGGGCCGCGGACTATCTGCGAGCCGGTGCGCGGGCGGTCGCGCTGGGCGGCCCGTTGATCGGTGACGCCGCGGACGACGGCGACCTGGGCGCGCTCGCCCGGCGAGCCCGCGAGCTCACCGATCGCCTGGCGGAGTTCGCGCATGACTGACCTGGTCACTCTCGGCGAGGCGATGCTCGTCGTCCGCGGCTGCGTGCCCGGCCGGCTGGCCGCGGGCGCACCGGCGGTGCTGTCCTTTGCGGGCGCCGAGGCGACCGTCGCCATCGGGATGTGCCGGCTGGGGCATTCGGCCGCCTGGCTGGGCCGCGTCGGGGCGGACAGCGCCGGTGACCTCGTCCTGGACGCGATGCGCGGGGCCGGGGTGGACGTCACCGGCGCGACGCGCGACCCGGACCGGCCGACCGGACTGCTGCTGCGACATCAGCGCACCGCCGACCGGGTGGTGGTCGACTACTACCGCGACGGCTCGGCCGGGAGCCGACTCGCCACCTGGCAGCTGCCGCCCGGCATCATCGAATCGGCCCGCATGCTGCACGTCACCGGCATCACCCCGGCGCTCGGTGGGAGCGCGACGGAGGCCGTCCACGACGCGATCCGCCGGGCCCGCGCGGCGGGGGTGCCGGTCAGCCTGGACGTCAACTACCGATCCCGGCTCTGGGCCGCCGAGTGCGCCGCCCCGGTGCTCCGTGACCTGGCGCGGCAGGCCGACCTGGTCTTCGCCGGCGTGGCCGAGGCCATGCTGGTGGCGGACA
>DASWMR010000094.1:0-24182 GCA_036399635.1 Actinoplanes sp.
TGGCCGGTCCAGCGGGGCAGTTCGGCGATCCGGTCCGGGCGGAGCGCCTCGGCGGCGGTGATCTCAGCCCAGCGCAGCAGCGGCGTGCCGATCGGGGCGAGCGCGGCGGGCCGGTCGTCCGCGACGGCGGCGCCGGCCTCGGCGAGGTCGGGCAGCATGATCCGCCAGGAGACGCCGTCGACCACGATGTGGTGCACCGCAAGCACGAGGTATCCCGGGCGGCCGGTGCCGGTGTCCAGCCAGACCGCCTGCACCATTACGCCGGCCTCCGGGGCCAGCCGGGCAGCCGCCTGCTGGGCGGCGTCGTCGGCCAGCGCGCGTACCCGGCTCTCCTGGAGGCCGGTTGCGTCGACCCGGTGCAGCCAACCGGCCGCCGAGACCGCGCCGGGCGGTTCGATCACAAGCCGGCCGGGTGTCGTGGTCGTCGCCCGGACGAGACGGGAGCGCAGCACGTCATGCCGGTCGGCCACCGCCTGCAAGGTTCTCGCCAGGCTGTCCTCGGTGGTGCCGGCCGGCATTCGGACCAGCAGCCACTGATTGAACGCATCGATCCGGCCGCCGCACTCGTCGAGCCAGGCCATGATCGGCAGAAGCGGCAGGTCGCCGACGCCGGCTGCCGGGTCGTCCACCGCCTCGGTGGTCGTTGAGGTCGCGATGATGACCCGGGCCAGCGCGGCGACGGTCCGGTGCTGGAACACCTGCCGCGGGCTGACCACCAGGCCGGCCTGCCGAGCCCGGATCACCAGCTGGATCGACACGATGCTGTCGCCGCCGAGGGCGAAGAAGTCGTCGTCCACGCCCACCTCGGGCAGGCCGAGCACCTCGGCGTAGAGCGCGCAGAGCACCTCCTCGCGGGCGTCACGGGCGGCACCGCCGGTGGTCAGGGCCGCGAAGTCGGGCGCGGGCAGGGCGGCCCGGTCGAGTTTGCCGGCGGTTGTCATCGGCAGCGAGTCCAGCGGGATGAACGCGGACGGCACCATGTAGTCGGGCAGCCAGCTGCGGGCGTGCGCGCGTACCGCGGTCATCAGCGCATTGGCATCGCGGAACGGCACGGGACGGTTGGCGTACCGGCTCGGGTCCGATTCGGTGTGCCCGGCGCGATATGCCGGCGGCGCCGGCGTTCCGGGCGGGGTAAAGACGGCGTCCAGCCGGCCGTCCCGGGCGTTCGCGGTCCAGGTGACCGCCACCTGCCAGCCGTGTTGTTCGGCAAGGGAACACAGGTCTTCCGGATCGACGGCAGGACCGTCGGTTACCGCGTCCGCGCCGGGGTCGAGAGTGTGCAGCACCGCAACATCGGTGGTGAGGCGGGCGTTCGGCAGGCCGGTGACCCGCACGGGCGAGGAGCCCCCCTCAGCGAGGCGCGTGGCCAGCTCGCCGAGGGTCAGTTCCACGGCCGATGCGGCGTCGTGCGGTGTCGCGGTGCTCAGCACCACGTCGTAGCGGTACCGGGTCAGTTCGTTGTGGAACCGGCCGCGCTTGACCCGCACGTCCACCGCAGCGATGCCGGGCAGGGCGGACCGGCAGGTGGTGAACAGGTCAGGGTCGACGAGAAGCTCGCCCTCCCACCGCACGGCGCGCTGCACCGCCGGCCACGAGGGAGCCTGTTCGCGGTGGGCCTCGATGCCGGCCCGCAGGGCCGGGAGCAGCCCCAGGTGCCGGACGTCGCCGAGGAAGACTGAGCCGTCCGGCTCCAGCAGGGCGGTCGCTTTGGCGAGTACGCCGAGGAGGTAGTCGACGTCGGGGAAGTACTGCGCCACCGAATTGATCACGACGGTGTCGAAGTACCCGGTGGGCAACCCGTCCATGTCGTCGGCCGGCCGCGCCGACAGCTCGACCCGGCCGGCCAGCTCCGGCACCCCGGCGACCTGGGCGCGCAGCGTGTGAATGGCCTCCTCGGACAGATCGGTGCCCCAGTACGCCTCGACTCGCGGGGCGATTCGGGCGAGCAGCAGCCCGCTGCCGACCCCGATTTCGAGGACCCGGCGCGGGCGCAGCGCGAGGATCGCGTCGACCGTGGCGGCACGCCATTCGCGCATCTGCTCGACCGGGATCGGTAGCCCGTCATAGCTGCTGTTCCAGCCGGTGAAGTTCTCCGCGAGCGACTCGGTGCGGCCCGCGGTGTAGAGGATTTCGTGCAGCTGCTTCCACTGCCCGACCTGATCCGCGGCGGCCTCGACGGCATCGGCCGCGGCCGGCCCGTCCAGCCGGGGCACCACGTAGGCGGCGAGGCGCACGTCGCCCGGCCGGTCCTCGCGTGCCACCACGGCCACCTGGGCGACCGCCGGGTGCTGGCCGATCACCGTTTCGATCTCACCGGGTTCGATCCGGTACCCGCGTACCTTGACCTGGCTGTCGGCGCGGCCGACGAATTCGAGCTGGCCGTCCTCGCGGCGCCGCACGAGGTCGCCGGTGCGGTAGAGCCGCTGCCCGGCGTCGCCGAACGGATCGGCGACGAACCGTTCCGCGGTGAGACCCGACCGCCCCAGATAGCCGCGCGCCAGGCCGGGCCCGCCCAGGTACAGCTCACCGACCGCACCGATCGGGGCCGGCTGCAGCGTGGCGTCGAGGACATGGCACCGGGTGTCCGGGTCGGCCACGCCGATCGGCACCGTGACGCCGGGCGGGGTGGCCGGGTCGCACCGGCCCAGGGTCGAGTTGACGGTCGCCTCGGTCGGCCCGTAGGCGTTGAACATCGGCCGGCCCACCGCCCACCGGGCGACGAGCTCGGCGGACACCCGCTCGGTGCCGGCCAGCAGGGTCGCGCCGGCCGGCAGGTCGCAGTCGGCCGGCATCGCGCCGAGCAGCGCGGGCGGCAGGATCATGAACGTCGCACCGTGCTGGTGGGCGTAGTCGGTCAGGGCCGGCCCGGGAACGCGACGGTCGGCCGGGACGACGACCAGCCGGCCGCCGGTGAGCAGCCCGAGGCATAGGTCGAAGAACGCCACGTCGAAGCTCGGCGAGGCGAACTGCAGGACCCGGCTGTGCGGGCCGACGGCGAGCCGCTCGGTGCCGGTGGCGAGCAGCTTCGCGACACCGGCATGCGTCATGACGACGCCCTTCGGCCGCCCGGTCGACCCGGAGGTGTAGATGACGTACGCCGCGCCGGCCGGGGTGAGCTCTCCCCCGCGCTCGGCGTCGGTGGGCTCCGTCACCGGTCGGCCGGCCAGTTCCGCGACGACTTCCGGGCCGTCGAGGAGCATCCGGTCCGATGGGTGGCCGGAGTCTAGTGTGGACTGCAGCTCGGCCGTGGTGAGCACGCAGATCGGCGCGGCATCGGCGAGCAGGTACCCGATCCGCTCGGCGGGGTACTCCGGGTCGATCGGCAGGTAGGCGCCGCCGGCCTTGAGCACAGCCACCTCGGCCACGATCAGGTCGAGGGAGCGGGGCAGACACAGGCCGACCACCCGCTCCAACCCGGCGCCCCGGGCGATCAGCGCGTGCGCGAGCCGGTTGGCCCGCTCGTCGAGTTCGGCGTACGTGAGGGCGGCGTCCTCGTAGACCACGGCGACCGCCTCGGGCCGCCGGCGCACCTGGACCGCGAACAGTTCGGTCCAGGTCGCCAGCGTCGTCTCGACATAGCCGGTCTGATTGTTTTCGGGCACAGCGGATGACCGCCCCTCGGTGACGTCGGATGGAGCGTTAGCCGGTTCGCGGCGGGTGCTACTTGGCCAGCAGCGGCGTGAGCTGATCCAGCGCGTACGGGATGCTCAGCACCGTGCTGAACGACAGCGCGGCACCGACCGGCGGCTCCTCGTAGGGCAGGAACACGGCACGGTTCTCCTTGGCGACCGCGAGCGTGCTGTAGACCTTGTCCGCCTTGACGGTCGGTTCGGTCTTGGCGTCCGCGGTGAGGAAGACCAGCTTGTCCACGTCGACGAGGGCGAGCTGCTCGGAGCCGATCTCGGCCGCGTATTCCTTGCCGGCCGCGTCCACGATGGCCTTCGGCACGGTGAAACCGAGCTTGGTCAGTAGGACAACCTTGGGGTCGTTGGGCGCGAAGACCGCGTACTTGCCGGGCTCGTACGGCTCGACGACGGCGACCGACTTGCCGGCGAACTCGGGGTGCTCACCGGCGATCTTGGCCAGCTGGGCGTCGATCTTGGCGATCAGCTCGTCGGCCTTGGCCGGTTGGCCGAGCGCCTTGCCGGCCAGGCGGGTCATGTCCTGCCACGGTGCGGCGTAGTCGACGAACCCGGTGGGCTGGGCGACGGTCGGCGCGATCTTGGTGAGTTTGCCGTACTGGTCCTTGCTCATCCCGGAGTACAGCCCGATGATCAGGTCGGGCTTGAGGGCCGCGATCTTCTCCAGGTTGTACTCGTCGCGCTCGCCGACGATCTCGGGGGCCTTGCCGGCCCACAGCGGCTGCGCCCACGGCCACTTGCCGTATGGCCGCTCGAGGAACCAGTCGATCGCGCCGACCGGGACCACTCCGAGGGCCAGCACCGGGTCCTGGTCGCTCAGGCCGAGGGTGACCACCCGGGTCGGGGCCTTGGTGATCTCGGTAGTTCCGTACTTGTGCTCCACACTCACCGGGAAGCCGCCGGCGGCACTGGCACTCGACTGCGGAGCGGACGCGGGCTCCGTGTCACCGCAGCCGCTCAGCACCAGGACGACCGCGGCCAGCGCCGCGGTCATCCGCGCCGCGGCCGACCGGTTTCGGTGGCGGGCGGGCGGGTGGGCGGTGGATTTCGGCGAGATGAGCAACGGATTCCTTCCGACGTCGAGGCGTGACCGCCCGTATCGTAAGGTGAGGCTACCCTAAGCCACAACCCGCCCCGGTGCGCTCGGCGGGATTAGGCGAGCCTTACCATATCCACCATGGAGGCAGTATGAGGGTCGATACCGCGGGACCGGCCACCGCGAACGTGCGGCGTACGGTCGTAGCGGTCCCGGCCCGCGCCACGCTGGTGTTCGTCGCGGCCATGATCCTGCTGGGCCTCTGTGTGCTCTCGCTCGCCGCCGGCAGCCGGGCGGTCCCCCTCGACGAGGTGTACCGGGCGGTTGTCGACCGCGCCGCCGCCCGGGTGGTGAACCCGCAGGTCGAGGCGATCGTCTGGGGTGTTCGCCTGCCCCGCACCATCTGCGCGGTTCTGGTCGGGCTGGCCCTCGGACTGTCCGGCGCGCTGATGCAGGGCCTGACCCGCAATCCGCTGGCCGACCCCGGGCTGCTCGGCGTCAGCGCCGGCGCGTCCTTCGCCATCGTCGCCGCGGTGGCCGGCCTCGGCGTGACTTCCGTCTCCGGGTACGTCTGGTTCGGCTTCGCCGGTGCATTCGTGGCGGCCGTCGCCGTGCACCTGCTCGGCGGCCTCGGCCAGGGCGGCGCCACCCCGGTGAAGATCGCCTTGGCCGGTATCGCACTCACCTTCCTGCTGGGCTCGTGTACCAGCGCGATCGTGCTGCGGCATCCGGAGTCGCTGGACCGCTACCGGTTCTGGTCGGCCGGCTCACTGACCGGCGCCGATCCCGGCCTGCTGTGGCGGATGTCGCCGTTCCTCGCCGTCGGAGCGGTTCTCGCCATCACCGCCGGGCCGGCGCTGAACAGCCTGGCGCTCGGCGACGACACCGCGATCGCCCTCGGCCGCCGCCTCGGCCCGATCCGGGTCCAGGCCGTGCTGGCGATCACCCTGCTGGCCGGCGCGGCCGTCGCCATCGCCGGCCCGATCGTCTTCCTCGGACTGGTCGTGCCGCACGTCGCGCGGATGATCACCGGCCCGGACCATCGGTGGTTGTTGCCGGTTACCGCACTGCTGGCACCGTGCCTGTTGTTGCTCGCCGACATCATCGGCCGGGTGCTAGCGCGGCCCGAAGAGGTGCAGGCCGGCATCGTGGTCGCGTTCGTCGGCGGGCCGTTCTTCATCGCCCTGGTCCGCCGCCATCGGGTGGCGGAACTGTGACGACCGTGACCCGCCCGGGCGCCTTCCGGATGACCACGCCGCCGGTCTCCGGGGTGGTGCGGCCGCGAACCGTCCTCGCCTGCCTCGCGTTGGCCGCCGCGACGTTCGCCGTGCTCTGTGTCAGCCTCGCGCTGGGCGACTACCCGATCAGCCTGCCGGACGTCCTGCGTGCCCTCGCCGGCTCCGACGACCCCGGGCCGGCGTTCATCGTCCGGGAGCTACGGCTGCCGCGAGCGCTGACCGGCCTGCTCGTCGGCGCCGCGTTCGCGGTCTCCGGCGCCATCTTCCAGACAATCACCCGCAACCCGCTGGCCAGCCCGGACATGATCGGGATCAACGCCGGGGCGACCACCGCGGTGGTCGCCGGGATCGTGCTCGGTGCCGGCGGCGCGCTGAGCGCCTCGACCCTCGGGATGCTCGGTGCGCTCGCAACCGCCCTGATCATCTACCTGCTGGCCTGGCGGGGCGGCGCCACCGGCTACCGCATCGTGCTCGTCGGCATCGGCATCTCCTGGATGTGCACGAGCGCCACGGACTATCTGCTGACCCGCGCGAAGCTCCACGAGGCGCAAGAGGCGTTCGGCTGGCTGGTCGGCAGCATCAACGGGCGCGGCTGGGAGACCGTCCTGCCCCTCACGGTGGCAGTCGGCGTGCTGCTGCCCGGCACGTTGCTGCTCACCCGGTGGGGCCGCACCCTGTCGCTCGGCGATGACGTGGCCCGCGGCCTCGGCACCCCGGTGCAGCTGGCCCGGCTCGGCCTGCTTCTCGCCGGTGTCGGATTGGTCGCCGTCGCCACCGCGGCGGCCGGCCCGGTCCTCTTCGTCGCCCTCGCCGCGCCGCAGGTGGCCCAACGACTCGCCGGCCAGGCCGCCCCGCCGCCGGTCACCTCCGCCCTCACCGGGGCGTTCATGGTGCTCACCAGCGACCTGCTCGCGCAGTACCTGATCCCGGACGCCGACCTCCCGGTCGGCGTCGTCACCGGCGCGTCCGGCGCGGCATTCCTGCTGTGGCTGCTCGCCCGGACCAACCGAGCCGGCACTGGAGGCTGACGGATGACTCGGCACCGACCTGAGCTACGCGCGGAGCGGCTACGACTGGCGTACCCCGACCGGATCGTCGTGGACGAACTCGACCTCGACCTGCCGACCGGCCGGATCACCGTGATCGTCGGCGCCAACGCCTGCGGCAAGTCGACGCTGCTGCGGGCTTTGGCCCGGCTGATGCATCCGGCCGCCGGCTGCGTACGGCTGGACGGCCAGGCCATCCACACCCTGCCGACTCGCCAGGTGGCCCGCGACGTCGGCATCCTGCCGCAGTCGCCGGTGACGCCGGCCGGCCTGACCGTGGTGGATCTGGTCAGCCGGGGCCGCTCGCCACACCAGACCTGGTGGCGACAGTGGTCGACGGCAGACGAAACCGCGGTGACCGCCGCCCTGGCCGCCACCGACATGGCCGACCTGGCGCACCGCCCGGTCGACGAGCTCTCCGGCGGACAACGGCAACGGGCCTGGATCGCGATGGCGGTGGCGCAGGAGACGCCGGTCCTGCTGCTCGACGAGCCGACCACGTTCCTCGACCTGTCGCACCAGATCGACGTTCTCGACCTCGTGGTCGACCTCAATCGGCGGGACGGCCGGACCGTGGTGATGGTGTTGCACGATCTCAACCAGGCTTGCCGGTATGCCGATCACCTGGTGGCGATGAAGGGCGGCCGGATCGTCGCGCAGGGCGACCCGGCCGCCGTCATCACTGCGGAGGTGGTGGCCGACGTGTTCGACATCGGTTGTCAGATCACCATCGACCCGATCAGCGGTACCCCGCTGATCATCCCGACCGGGCGGCACCACCTCGCACCGCTCAGTGCGCCGCCCGCCGGATGAAACTCAGCTCCTGACCGACTGCACCGAGCGGCACTCAGCCGCACCGACCGACGCCGGCGGAGGCGAGGGTCGGGGGCGCATGACCAAGAAGGCTCGACCTAGCGTGGGGCGGCCCGGCCGGCTCCACGCCTGGCGGAGCTGACCGGGGCAGGCCGCCGGACGGTCACCCGCGATCGAGGTGTCTCGCGGCGAGCCGCGTGCCTGACCGGATCCCCTGCCGACTCCGGGTTCCGCACGATCGAATCGAGGATCTCCGCGGAGCGGATCGACGTGTTGGACAGCAGCGACGACGAGATGCCGTGCGTGTGTTCGGTGCCGCCCTGCAAGTAGATCCCGGCCCGGACCCGCGGCGTGGTCGCGATCCGGTAGTCGCGGGAGACGACGACCTGGCCCGTCTCGTCGCGCCGACACTCAGCGGCGAGATCACCCAGCAGCGCGGCCGGGTCCGGCGTCCGGTAGCCGGTGGCGAACACCACGGCGTCGGCGTCCAGCACCTGGCGGGAGCCGGTGATCATCGACTCGACCACGGTACGCACCCGGTCGCCCGTACGCACGGCCTCTTCCACCCTCGACACGTTGAGCAGCCGCAGCCGCTCCTCGCCTCGAACCTTCTCCTGGTAGACGCGGCGATACAGGTCTTCGATCAGATCGTGGTCGACGACTGAGTAGTTGGTGTTGCCGTGATAGTCGAGCATCATCTGCTTGACCTGCGGCGATGCCGTGAAGTAGTCGTCCACCGCAGCGGGATCGAAGATCCGGTTGGCGAACGCGCTGTCGTCGGCCGGGCTGTAGCCGTACCGGGTGATCACCGCGCACACCTCAGCGGCGGGGAACTCCCGGTGCAAGTAGTCCACCGCCTCGGCGGCGCTCTGCCCGGCACCGACCACGACGAACCGCGTCGGCGACGACGACCACCCCTTCAGCCGCTCGGCGTTGGGCAGCAGGTCGCGGGTGTGCCAGATCCGGTCGTCCGCGATCACTCCGTCGGGCAGCCGCGGAACAAGGCCGGTGCCCAGGACCAGGTTTCGGGTCCGGTGGACGAGCGGTGCGCCGGAGCCGGTCACCTCGCGGGACGTGACATCGAAGGAGACGACCTCGCCGCCACGGACCACCGGGCGTACCGCCTCGACCTCGTGGCCGTAGGCGACGTCGCCGTCCACGAGTTCGGCAGCCCACTGCAGATAGTCGTGGAATTCCATCCGAGACGGGAAGAAGTTCTTGCGGTTGATGAAGTCGATCAGCCGATCCCGGCTCTGCAGATAGCAGAGGAAGGTGAAGTCACTCTTGGGATTACGTAGAGTCACCAGATCCTTGAGGAACGAGACCTGCATGGTCGCGTCCTCGAGAAGCATCCCCCGGTGCCATCCGAACCGCGGTTGGCGTTCCACGAAGGTCGCCGTCACGGCCCGCGCGCCGGGCACCCGCTCCAGTTCCGCGTTCCGCTCGGCGATCGCTATGGCCAGGGCCAGGTTGGACGGCCCGAAGCCGACACCGACCAGGTCAACGACTGACCCCTCCCCACCGGAATGTTCCTCTGACATGCGTGTCCCATCAGGTGGGCCGGGCGACGCCCGGGGTTACGGAAACGGTCGTGCCTGCACGGGCGTGCATCAACGAGCACCCCCAAGCCGAACTTAGGCAAGGCTAACTATAGTACGATCGGCGACGACCGGGAACACCGAGCACGCCAGAGCGAGGTCGGCGTCCACTCCGGACCCGACGCAGAGGAGGACATCGCCCATGCGGGTCATCATGTTCGGATACCAGACCTGGGGGCACCGCACCCTGCAGGCGCTGCTCGACTCCGAACACGAGGTGGTGCTGGTCGTCACCCACCCCAAGAGCGACCACGCCTACGAGAAGATCTGGGACGACTCGGTCGCCGATCTGGCCGAGAAGCACGGCGTACCGGTGCTGCTGCGCAACCGCCCGGACGACGACGAACTCGTGGAGGCGCTGCGCGCGGCCGAGCCCGACGTCATCGTGGCCACCAACTGGCGGACGTGGATCCCGGAACGGATCTTCGCTCTACCTCGGCTCGGGACACTCAACGTGCACGACTCGCTGCTACCGGCGTACGCCGGCTTCTCGCCCTTGATCTGGGCTTTGATCAACGGGGAAAAGGAGGTCGGCGTCACCGCGCATATCATGGACGAGACCCTCGACGCCGGGGACATCGTGTTGCAGCGGGCGGTGCCGGTCGGGCCGCGGGACACGACGACGGACCTGTTCCACCGCACACTCGAACTCTTCGGCCCGATCACCGTCGACGGCCTCGCGCTGCTTGCCTCGGGTCGCACCGACTGGGTCAAGCAGGACCGGTCCCGAGCCAGCTTCTTCCACAAGCGAGCCGATGAGGACTGCTTGATCGACTGGCGCTGGCCGGCCGAAGACCTGGACCGGCTGGTACGCGCTCAGTCGTACCCTTACCCCAGCGCGTACACCTATCACCGTGGCAAGCGACTGGCAGTCCTGGCCGCCGAGGTCTCGCCGAACGCCTACGGCGGCACTCCCGGGCGGATCTTCTACCGCGAGGGCGACGGTGTGGCGATCGTCACCGGCGCCGACGCGCGCTACGGCCGCAACCCGGGCTTGCTGATTACCAAGGTCCGCACCGAGGACGGCGCCGAGTTCGGGGCGCAGGACTACTTCACGACCATGGGTGGATACCTGACGTCCCAGCCGTGACGCCCGGCCGGTGGAAGGTTCAGGGATCGGTTCAGGCGTCACGGCGGGCCACCACCTCCATCATGTACCGGACGGCCTCGCCCGGCCGACCGAAGTCATTTACCTCGACCGCCGACCGGGCCGGTCGATGGTCGCCGAACGTAGCGCGCCAGACGTCGTTGAACACGGGGCGGTCACGCTGCAGCTGCCTCATGAAGATGCCCGCCCGGACTACATCGGTGAGGTCGGCGCCGGCCGCCGCGAGGACGGCGGTGAGGTTGGCGAAGAGCCGTTCGGCCTCGGCACGCGCGTCGCCCGGGGTTCGGCCGGTTTCCGGATCCACACCGAAGAGGGCGGAGACGTAGATCCACCCCCCGGACTCGACCGCCTGCGGCACCGGGCCCTGGTGGGCCGGAGCATCATCGGTGTGGATCTCCCTCATCGCGCCCGGTCAGCGCCCGGCCGCCGAGGCCGGCGACGAGTTCGGGTGCCGCAGATCAGTGGGTCGGCGTGCCAGTTGGCCGTCATTCCGCCAGCCTGGCGGGATATGCAGCCGTCCAGCAATACGGGATCCCACACGACAGAAGGCCGACCAGTCAGTGGGACGCGGCAGGTTTCGAACCTTTCGATTGATCCTGGTGATCGGACGCCCGGGCCGAGACCCGGGCGTCCAGACCCGTTGACGATGGCGATGCGCCGCAGCGGTTATCGTGCTCCGGCGCCGGCCTTCACCAGGCGCTCCACGGCCCAGGTCGGGTCGATCCGGGTGTGCAGCGTCGGCGTCCAGCCGACGTCGGAACTCAGATCCGGGGCGCGGGCGCGGCTGTTCAATTCCCGAGTGATCATGCCGATAGGGGCAGTGAGGTGACACGGTAACGAAGGAGTCACGATGAGTGAGCGCCTAGCTGGCCAGCGATTTGGATGGATCACCCTCACCATGTTGCTCGCCATGGTCGGAATGCTCGGATCCATCGCCGGCGCGGTCACCGTCGCAAACGCCGACCGTGGCCGGGACACCCAGAACTTCCTCGCCTCGGCTGACAGCGTGGTTTCCACGCTACGTCTCGCCCTACAGCACGAGGAAGACCTCATCATCAACGCGGCGGCCTTCCTTGCCAGCCATCCGCACCCCAGTAACCACGAGTTCCGCAGCTGGGCCGCCTCCGTCCAGGCGGTCGAGCGCTATCCGGAGCTGGCCGAGATGGGCCTGGTGGAGTTGGTTCCCGCCGCCGGCCTGCCGGCATACGTCACCCGGATGGAGGCCGACCCACGGCACCCCGCCGAGGCCGGCCAGCCGGTGACCATCACGCCGCCCGGCAAACGCCCCTACTACTGCCTCCCCACGGTCGCGGTCGGTCCCGGGGACAGCACCAAAGCCGGTCTCGATTTCTGCGCGGTCGGGATCAGTAACCTCGCCACCCGGGACTCCGGCGTCACGACGGTCGACTCGTTCCCCGTGGGCGACAAGGTCTGGCTGGGCCTGGCAAACCGGTGTACAGCACCGGAGCCACTCCGGCCACACTCGCCGAACGGCGGGAGAAGTTCGTCGGCTGGCTCGGCTCCTCTCTGATGCCCGGCGTCGTCCTCGAACGGGCCCTGATCGCGCACCCGGAACTGGCCGTGCGCTATGAATATCAACACCGCGCCAGCGCCAGCTTCTCCGGCGGCCGGGTCACCCCCGGGGGGCGGTCCGTGACACTCGACGTCGGCAGCGGCTGGAGCGCCACGATCTACGGCCCCGTCGCCCGGACCGGGCTCCTGCACAACGGCCGGTCCCTGACCGTGCTGCTGGCCGGACTGGCGGTCAGCCTGCTGGTGGCCGTCCTGGTGTTCGTGCTGGCCACCGGCCGGGCCCGGGCCCGGCGGATGGTCGCCATGCGCACCCAGCAGCTTCACCACCAGGCGTCGCACGACGCGCTGACCGGTCTACCCAATCGGGGCCATATCCTGGAACTGATGGAGCGCAGCTTCGAGGAGGCTCAGAACTCCGCCATCGCTGTCATGTTCATCGATCTCGACGGCTTCAAGAAGGTGAACGACACACTGGGTCACGACGCCGGCGACCAGCTTTTGAAGGAGGTCGCCCTGCGGCTCAAGAAGGCGCTGCGAGGCGACGACACCGTGGGACGGCTCGGCGGCGACGAATTCGTGGCCGTCATCAACGGCGGACAACCGGAGGCCGAGGCGGCCGCCGAGCGTATTCGTCACGTGTTGTCCGGTCCCGTGTCATTGACCGTCGGCGACGAGGAGACTGCCGTGACGGTGGGCAGCAGCATTGGCATCGCGGCCGGCAGGCGTGCTGACGCCGGCGAACTGCTGCGCGACGCGGACACCGCGCTCTACCAGGCGAAGAACAGCGGAAAGAACCGTTACGTGGTCTACTCCGGCGATGGGGTGGGAGCGCACTGAGCGTTCTGGTGCTGCCCGAGCCGGCCGCCGGATGAGTCGGACGCCTACCCGGCGCTCTGACCGACTGTCGCCCCGATAACGCCAGGCCCCGTTCTTTCATCGAAGGGAGAGCGGCCCGGCCCGGTCCGGCGCGCAATCCAGCGGCTGGGTGGCGACCGGGGGGCGACGCATCCATATCAATCGATTGACATTAGTAATGGTACGTGCTTAACCTCCCCTCGCACCAGTCACTGGCGACGTGGATAAGGGATCCCCCCGAAGCCCGATGCGCCGCCATGGCCCATACGTTCCCGAGCACGTGCCCACCCCGCCCTACCGACGGCTTGGGCATCCGCATTCTCAAAGGAGTGGCCTTGCGTAAGTCGGGCAAAATGACCCTCTGGCTAGCCGGCCTGGTGACCATCCCCGTCGCCTTCCTCGGTAGCCTCTCCGTCCTGTCCTCGGAGGCCGCCACCACGCTGACCGTCGCGTCCGACGGCACGGCCACCTACAAGACCGTGCAGGCCGCCGTGAACGCGGTCGCCGTCAACAGCACGAGCCGAACCACGATCACGATCAAGGCGGGCACCTACCGAGAAAGCGTGGTCATCCCGGCGAACAAGCCCTACATCACCCTGGAAGGCCTCGGCTCGAGCGCGGCCGCCACGGTCATCGTGAACAACAAGCCCGCCTCGACCGCCGGCACCACCGGCTCGGCCACGGTCTACGTACAGGCCAAGGAGTTCTACGGCAAGAACCTGACGTTCAGCAACGACTACGACGAAAACACGGGCGCGTCGCAAGCACTCGCCCTCGCGCTCTACGGCGACCGGGCCCGGCTGGGCAACGTGCGGGTCATCGCCGACCAGGACACGCTGCTCATTTACAACAGCGCCCGGGCATACATCTGGAGCTCGTACATCGAGGGCACCGTCGACTTCATCTACGGCAACGGTCAGGCCGTCTTCTCCGGCTGCCAGATCTACGAAAAGCGCAGCACGGGCGGTTACCTGACCGCGGCCAACACGCCGTCGACGCAGACGTACGGCTTCCTGATCTACAAGTCGACCGTGACCGGTGTCCCCACCAACCTCACCTATCTCGGCCGTCCCTGGGGCGCCTCCGCCCAGGTGACCTTCCGTGAGTCGTCGCTGAGCGCCACCATCAAGGTGGCCCAGCCGTGGACCGACATGTCCACCAACACCTGGCAGAACGCCCGGTTCTACGAATACAAGAACACCGGCTCCGGTGCGACCACCAACAGCAACCGCAAGCAGCTGACGGATGCGCAGGCCGCGAACTACACCCCGCAGAAGTACCTGGCCGGCACGGACGGCTGGAACCCGATCGGCTGACCGTCCCGCCTCCGACCGGCCCGGCCGGGCATCACCCGGCCGGGCCGGCCGGCGCACCGCTGGTGAACGCCGGGATGGCCGATGCCGGCTCGACCCCCAGCCCGCTCGGCCCGCACCGGCTCGGCTCGACACAGCACGGACAATGCGGCTTCGCCGCAGCCGGTGAGCCCCCGCGTCACCGACCGCAGCCATGAGCATCACGCTATCGGCACCCAGCCAGTGATGATCTTAAAAGTTACTGTATTTTGTTGCAGTCGCCACACCCGGCCTGAGCTGGGAAAGTGCCTGCCGGTTAGCGAGGGCGGCAACCAGACCGGCAAAATCGGCCCAGGCGGCTGCCGCATCGGGCGACGCCGGGGACGTCCGGACGGGAGCACCTTGACGCAGACCGAAGGCGGCAGTCCGCAGACGATCGGTGACATCCTGCGGACGCGGCGCACCTTGTTGGGATTAACGCAGGCGGAACTCGCGCTGCGGGCCGGCGTCAGCGTGCGTTCGGTGCGCAATCTGGAACGCGGTGCCGGTGGGTCGCCACGGCCGCAGACCCTGCAGCGGTTGGCGTCGGGCGTCGGGGTGAGCGATTTCGGGAGCGCCGGACCCGAGCCGCGACCACGCCGCGCCGGGATCCACATCGCCGTGCTCGGCCCGTTGGCCGTGCACCACAACGATCGCGAGGTGCTGATCCAATCGCCGATGCAACGCCGGTTGCTCGGGTTGCTCGCATTGAATCCCGCGCAGCTGGTGCGTACGGCCGACATCGTCGAGGTGCTCTGGGGCGGCCGTCCGCCGGCTACCCACCCGAACCTGATCCATGTGTACGTCGGCGCGCTCCGCAAGAGCCTGGAGCCGGAGCGAGAGTCCCGATCGAGTTCGGCCGTCATCGTCACCGGCGTCAACGGCTACCGGCTGGCTCTGGACGAGGGCCAGATCGATCTGGCCCGGTTCGACGACCTGGTGAAGCGGGCTCGTGGTCAGGGCCGGCGCGAGGACGCCTACGACGACTACGAGCGGGCGCTGCAATGTTGGCGCGGACCGGTCGATCCGGCGATCCACCAGCATCCCGCCGCGGTGGCGGCCGCCCAACAGCGGATCGTCGCGACACTGGCCTTCGCCGATCTGGCCATCGATCTCCGACGTTACGACTCGGCGATGCACTGGCTCGACCCGTTGAGCCGTGCGGAGCCGTTGCACGAAGGGCTGCACGCCCGTCTGGTGCTGGCCCTGGCCGGCTCCGGGCAGCAGGCCGAGGCGCTGCACCACTTCGCGGCCGTCCGAGCGCGCATCGTCCAGGAACTCGGGGTCGAGCCCGGGCCTCAGCTGACCGACGCCCACCTGGGGGTCCTCCGCCAGCAGCTGCCCGGCGTGCCGGCACCGGGACGGAACACCGCTCACCAAGCGGACGTCACACCCGCCGAGCTGCCCGCGGCGACATCGTTCCTCACCGGGCGCTCCCATGCCCTGCGGAGCCTGGACCGGCTGCTGCGCGGCACCGCGGACGCGCGGCCGGCGGCCGCGATCGCGGCGATCTCCGGCGGTCCCGGCACCGGCAAGACCGCACTCGCCGTGCACTGGGCGCACTCGGTCCGCGAGCACTTTCCGGACGGCCAGCTGTTCGTGAATCTCCGTGGGTTCCATCCCACCGGGCCGGTCGTGTCGGCGCACGAGGCCATGCGGACCTTCCTGGAGTCCCTCGGCGTCGCCCCGAGGCGAATTCCGCAGAGCCAGGACGGGCGGGTCAACCTCTACCGGAGCCTGCTGGCCGACCGGCGGGTGTTGGTCGTCCTGGACAACGCCCGCGACGCTGAGCACGTGCGGCCGTTGCTGCCCGGCAGCGCCGGCTCCGCCGCCGTCGTGACCAGCCGCAACAGGCTGACCGGCCTGGTCGCGGTCGAAGGCGTCGCATCTGTCGGCCTGGAGGTGCTCAGCCCCGCCGACGCTCGTGCGCTGGTGAGCCGCCGCCTCGGTGCCGCCCGGCTCGCGGCCGAGCCCGACGCCGCGGACGAGATCGGCCGCCTGTGCGGGCACCTCCCGTTGGCGCTGGCGATCCTGACTGCCCGCGCGGCGGTCCAAGCGGAACTCCCGCTGGCCTCCTTCGTCGAGCACCTGCGCGCGGAGCGCGACCGGTTGGACGCGTTGCGGGGCGACGAGACGACCATTGACATCCGCGCGGTCTTCTCCTGGTCCTACGGCGTGCTGAGCCCCGCGGCCGCTCGGCTGTTCCGCCGGCTCGGCGCCCACACCGGCCCGGACATCGGAGCCGGGGCCGCGGCGAGCCTGGCCGACTGCTCAGTCGACCAGGTGCGTGTGCCGCTCGCCGAGCTGGTGCGCGGCAGCCTGATCGAGGAAGAACCACACGACCGGTACACGGTGCACGACCTGCTGCGGGTCTACGCAGTGGAAATGGCCGACGCCATGGACACCGCAGCGGATCGGCGTGCTGCGACGCGACGGACGCTTGACTACTACCTGTCCGGCGCCATCGGCGCCAGCCGGGTCCTCGACCCCCACCGCGCCAGCATGCCGGGGCGTCCGCCGGTCGGGCCCGGACACTTCGACAGTCCAGCCCGGGCAACGGTCTGGTTCACGAGGGAACGGCAAAACCTGCTCGCCGTCCAGGCCAAATCGACCGACGCCGACATGGACGACCGGACGTGGTGGCTCGGCTGGGCGCTCGCAGGCTACCTGCAACGAAGCGGGCACTGGCAGGATTGGGCGGACACTCAGCTGATCGCTCTGAA
Source organism: Actinoplanes sp. (assembly GCA_036399635.1). Classification (GTDB taxonomy): domain Bacteria; phylum Actinomycetota; class Actinomycetes; order Mycobacteriales; family Micromonosporaceae; genus Actinoplanes. Next base: position 16,923 of record DASWMR010000094.1, read on the forward strand.
GGCGGCCCGGCGGCTCGGCGACATCCAGCGCGAGGCATACGCCCACCGCAACATCGGGCTCGCGTACGCGCATCTGGGTGACTTCGAGGAGGCGACGCCGTGCTACCGGCACGCCCTGGAGCTGTACGAGCGGATCAGTGACCTGGCCGGCGCGGCGTCCGCGCATCTGAACCTGGGGTGGGTGGCCGACCGCCGCCAGGATTTCACACAGGCACTTCACCACGCGGAGCAGGCGTTGACGCTCTACCGTTCGGCGCAGGACCCGGCAGGCGAGGCAGACGCACTCAACACGATCGGCTGGTACCAGATCCAGTCGGGCGAGCACCGGGCGGCGCTCGCACCGTGCCGCCAGGCGCTGGCGGTGCAACAGGAGATCGGCGACCGGCCCGGTCAGGCCGACACGTGGGACAGCCTGGGATATGCCTACCATCACCTCGGCGACCACGAACAGGCCCTCGCCTCCTACCGGGAGGCCCTCGCGCTCTACGGCGAGGCCACAGACCGCTATCACGAGTCGCTGGTCCTGAACCACATGGGCGACACGCACCGCGCCGCCGGCGACGTCACGGCGGCCGGCAAGTCCTGGCGGGAGGCGCTGCGAATCCTCCACGACCTCGGCCATGCCGAGGCGGCCGACGTCCGCGACAAGCTGACCGGGCTGCCGCAGGCCCAGCCGGTAGGTAGTTGACCGGCAGCGGGACTCGTGCGACTGAAATACGCCTCTGTCGCAGCATGACGAAATGGAGATGTACGTGTTCAGATCTCAAGCTCGCGCAGCGGCCGCGCTGGCCCTCGTCCTCGGCGGCATCACCGCCGTGGTGGCATCGACCAGCAGTGAGCCCGCCCACGCCGCCGGTGGCAGCTTCGTCGACGACTTCGACTCGTACGACGCCGGCCGTTGGTCCAAGTCCGACGGCTGGACCAACGGCAGCATGTTCAACGTCGGCTGGCGCGCCGATCACGTCTGGTTCAGCGGCGGCGTCATGGGCATCAACCTGGACGATGCCTCCTGCCCGAGCGGCTGCTCGGGTATGCCCTACGCCGCCGGCGAATATCGCACCAACGACCTCTACTCACACGGCCGATTCGAGACGCGGATGAAGGCCGTCCCGCAGTCCGGCACGGTAACCTCATTCTTCACCTACACCGGGCCGAGCGATGGCCAGCCCTGGGACGAGATCGACATAGAGATTCTCGGCAAGAACCCCCACCAGATGCAGACCAATTACTTCGCCGATGGCGTGGGCGGCCACGAGGCGATCATCGATCTGGGCTTCGACTCCTCGGCCGGCTATCACACCTACGCCATCGAGTGGATCCAAGGCGCGATCAACTGGTTCGTCGACGGCGAGCTCGTCCACACCGAGAACGGGTCGCGCGGCCCGCTACCGACCCACACCCAGCGAATCATGATGAACCTCTGGCCGGGCACCGGCGTGGACAGCTGGCTCGGGCCGTTCTCCTATCCCGGTACGCCGCTGACCGCCGACTACGACTCAGTCAGCTACACCACCGGGTAACGACCGCGTACGCCGTCGCTGATGGGAGGAGCGTGCGTCGACGCTGCCGGGCTGCTGCGTTGCGGACCGCCTGCCTTGCCCCTGACGGGTAGGGCAAGGTTTACCGTCAGGGACGCCACCCGGCGGCACCACCCGCCCGGCGCACGTCCAGCCCGGCCGGCGCCATCCGCAGCGCGGACCCGCCGGCCGAGCCCGCCGACACCAGCGCCGCCGCGCCGATCGCCCGCGCGACGACGGTCCGGTTGTCCAACTCGGTCGCCGCGCTCGTCTGCGGCGCGCTCCACCAGGCATTCCATCCGGCGCGCCAGCCACCAGAACCTGCTGGCAGCCCGGATCGCGGCCAAGGGCACCTTCGTCGGGCTGTTCCTCGGCCTGGGGTGCGTCGCCCTGTTGATCGGCGGGGTTGGCATCGCCAACATCATGGTCGCCGGCCGACGCCTTGCGGACCCTGTGACTCATCACCGTGCACACCCCGGCCCGGCCGGCGTCGAGCGCACCGATGCAGCTCGGCGATCTGCAATGCTCGGCGCTGAACGGCAGGGCGAGGCCTCGGGCCTGAGCGGCTACGCACAGCGGCGCAGCTGAGCCAGGGCCCGAGGCGGCGCGCATCCTCGGTGGCGATGAATGCTCTCGGCGCGTCGATCAATCAAAGCCACCAGATTCGATGTTGCGGACGTACACGATCGGCGTCACTGCCTACGCCCGGCGTCGACGAGGTCGCGCGGGCGAGCGCTATCCGTCCGGATCACGCGAAACCGGCTCGTGGCGTGTTTTCGGGACGTGATCGGCGCGCGGATCCGTGGGCGAATTGCCGAGATGGCGAACCACGCGGACGAGACGGACGAGCAGGCCGGGCACGGGTCATCTGGCGAACCCCCCGAGGCGGTCATCGTCGCCCGGATCCGGCGGGGCGATCGGGCCGACACCTACCGGACCAGGGCCCTGGTGCACGGCATGCTCACGCAGCCGGCGACATTCGTCGCGGGCAGCCTCGGCGCGGCCATCATCGCCGATCAGACCAACCTGCCCGAGTTCGCGATGCAACGGTTCGCCGCCGTCCCGGCGACGCTCTGGCGGCGGTACGCCCCCGACGAGTTCTTCCGGTCCGCGTTCCGGGCCGACCCGCCGACCGCCGTCGCGCAGGCCGAGGCGCTCCTCGCCGATCCGCTCGCCGAGCTGGCGCCGCGCTCGTGGGCCGGGCTGGCACGCAGGTGTCTCGTGGCCGGAAGGCGCGACCTCGCCGGCCGTACGCTCGCCCGGTGCGAGGAGCTTGCCCGGCGGGACCCGGCGAAATGGTCCGCCGAGCGCGCCGACCTGTCGTGGCTGCGCCAATGGGCCGATCCGGTCCTGGCCGCCGATCCGCACGGCGCCGGCCCGGCCGGCAGCGCGCCGACGGCCGACGGCGTCTCGTTCGGCGTACTGGGCTACGACTCGCCCGAGCGCACACCGGCGGAGCCGGCGCTGCACGAGCACGTGCAGACGCTGGCGGCGATGAGCCACCTCGTCCGCCACCGGGGGGTACGGTTCGGTGGCGCCGAGGAGCTGGCCGGATTCGCCGGGGCGCTGCGGCAACGGATCCGGCCCGGGGACGGCGTCGATTCGGCCGGCACCGTGACGCTGACGCCGGTGAGCCGGGACGCGTCCGTCCACCAGCACCTGCCCGCCGACACGTGGCTGCTGACCTGCGGCTCGTACGAGGTGGAGCGAGCGCTTCCGCTCCACCCGGACATCCGGCCGATCTTCGTGTCGGTCAGCATCCACCGCCGCCTGCTGTCGCCGGAGGTGCGCGAGCAGTTGACGCGATACGCGCCGATCGGCTGCCGTGACTGGACGACCGTGGACCTGCTCACGTCAGCCGGCATCCCGGCCTTCTTCTCCGGCTGCGTCACCGCCGGCATCTCAGCCCTCTTTTCCGAGGGCCGCGACCCGAGGCCGACCGTCGACACAGATGCAGACGGCGACACAGAAGAACACGGCGATACGAAGACCGGACGGGCCATCCACGGCTCCCTCGTGCCAGGCCTCGACGCGGCCCTGGAATGGCTCGAGGCCTGTCGCCGCGAGGATTCCCCCGTCGTCACCGAGCATGCCGAAAGCTACCTCGCCGCCCGGGCCGCAGGCGTCCGCGCCGAGCTGCGGCCCGCCGACCCGACCGACCCGCGACTCAATGGCCTGCGGGACCTGACCGGCCCCGCCGCCGACGCGATGGCGATCGCGCAGCGCGAGCTGCTCGAACCGATCGTCTCGGCGATCCTGGCCGGTCGACCGCGGTCCGAGGTGTACCAACTCTGGGGCCGATCCGGCGAACCGCACGTCGACGCGGCCCGGCGCCGCCGCGCGGCCCTGCCACCGATGCCGGCGCCGTCCTTCGACCTGGCCGAGACGTGCGTGGCAATCCGCGCGAAGGCGGCGCGGGGACCGCGGCGAACGGTGAACGTCGCGATCACCTTCGACGCGAACCTGCGGGACCAGGCGAGGGTCGTCGTCGAGGCCATCGCGACGAACACCACGGCATCGGTGCACATGTGGATGCTCACCCGCGACCACGGCCGGTCCGACCATGACCTGATGGCCGCCCTCTTCCCCGAGGTGGCCTTCTCCTGGTATCCGATCGACGGGGTGGAGTACGGGCGGGTCGCGAGCCTCCTCGCGCACACCACCACGTCGTCGCTGGACCGGTTGCTGCTGCCGGATCTCCTGCCGCAGCTCGATCGCGTCATCTACCAGGACATCGACGCCCTCGCGCTCGGTGATCTGGCCGAGCTCACCGCCTGGGACCTCGGCGGCGCCCCGCTCGCTGCGGCCGACGCGACATCCACCCGCAGCGGTTTCGTCAATGTCTACCACGCCGCCGGCAAACTGCCGGAACGACCGGAGCTGGGGTACGAGCTGATCCAGCGTACGCATGCCCGGCACCGGTTCGACTTCACCGGATTCAACTCCGGCGTCATGGTGCTCGACCTCGACCGGATGCGGCGGGACCGGTTCTGTGAGCGGTACGTCCCATACGTTGAGCGCTACGGCATGGCCGACCAGCAGGTGCTGAACTGCTACACCGGGCCGGAACGGGCCGTCCTGCCGGGCGAGTGGAACGCGCGTCCGACCCGGGAGCTGGTCACCGAGGCGAAGATGCTGCACTGGGTCGGCGCTCAGAAACCTTGGAACGAGGAGTACGTGCTGTTCCAGGAGGTGTGGCAGGACTACGCGGCGCGGTTGGCCAAGCGCATGCGATCCAGCGCCGCGGCTCCTGCCGAGCTCACCGGGGAGTCCGATTGTTGAGGCGTGGCCCGTTGGCCGACGGCCAGGTGTGGGAGTGGTGGAAGCTGTTCGGGCCGGCCGGCGGGTCCCTGGTGCTGCTGGAACTCCCGCTGCCCCGGCCGTTCCCGGCCGACGATGTGCGGGCGGCCGTCGAGACCGTCGTGGCGCGCCACGACGCCCTGCGGACGATGTTCGAGTTCGACGATCGGGGATTCCCGCGTCAGGTGGTCCATCCGGCCGGCGAACGGTCGGTGCGTTTCGAGGAGGCCCACGACAGCGTCGACCGGCAGGACCCGGATCTGGTGAAGCTGCTGTGGCGCGGGCAGATCCACGTCGAGCAGGACTGGCCGGCGTGGGCGTGCCTGTTCCGCACCGATGACGGCTTGGTCACCGAGGTGGACCTGGTCCTGTCCCACCTCGTCATCGACGCGGTCGGGACGGCGGTCATCAAGCGGGAGGTCGCCGAGTTCCTGATGGCCCGGCGGGCGGGCCGGCCGGTGCGGCTGCCGCCGGTCGAGCGTCACCTTCTCGACGTCGTCGAGCTGGAGGCCGCCCCGCAGGTGCGGCACGACCGCGAGGCCGCCGAGGAATACTGGCGGGAGCAGATCCGCACGTCCCCGAACCGGAACTTCGTGAGCCGGCACCACACCAAGTTCCGGCTGTACTCGGGGACCCTGACCTCGACCACCGCGCCCCACACGCTTGCGGCCGCGGCGCGACGCTTCCGGTCGACGCCGGCGGCGTTGTATTCGGCGCTGGTCGGCGCGCTGCTCGCCGCCGTCTCCGGGACCGGCCGGGCCACCCTCCGGATGCACTATCACGGCCGATCCGTGCCGGCCGAGTCCGTCGTGGGCTGCTTCCACCGAATCCTCTTCACGACCGTCGACGTCCGCGACGAGCCGTCGCTGTCGAAGATATTCAAACGGGCGGCGACGGAGACGCTGCGGGCGCAGCGGCGCTATCGGATTCCGTGGACCCGGTTGAAGGAGCTCGAGGCCACCGAGACCCTCCGGCGCGGCACCGGCTTCGCCGAGGGGACCACCGTCAACTTCGACATCGTCGATTCCTATGAGGACGACTACCTGCGGGCCGGCGGCGATCTGCCGGGAACCCTCACGGCGCCGTCGCCGACGGTCCTGCTCAACCCGGCGGAATTCATCGACGGCGGTCTGGGGCTGGAGGCCTATCTGATGCCCCGGCTCGGGGTCGACCGGCTGATCGTGACCGGCGCGTTCGACGGCGACGTGCTGCGCCCGGCGGAGATGGAGGCGCTGCTGCGCGGGCCCGAGGTCCTGCTCTTCGAGGCCCTCCAGCGCGGGGACCTCACGTTCGCCGGGTTGACGGACGTCATGGCCGGGCACGGCTGGTCGGCGCGCGCGCCGGTCCCCACGGTGGAGAACTCACCCTTGGACATCGAGTACGTGCGCGAGACACTCACCGAGCATCCTGAAGTGGTCGCCGCCCATCCGCGGATCGACCGGGCCGACGGCCGTGATCGCCTCATGGCGTTCGTCGCCACGACCGGTGACCGACTGCGTCCGCGGGATCTGCGGGAGTTCCTCCTGGCGCGGGTGTCCAGTTCGTCGTCGCTGATGTGCCCGGAGTACTTCGTCGTCTGCGCGGGCGGGCCGGAACGGCGCGACGACACCGAGGCATGGTCGCGGCTGCCACGGATCGCCGAGGGGTCGGGGCGGGATCGGCCGGCCGCGTCGCCCGGCGACGAGCGGGAGCGGGTGCTCTGGCAGTGCGTCTCGGCGTTCAACGACATCGGCGAGCCCGACCTGACCCGCACGTACCTGGAGGCGGGCGCCGGACTGCTCGTCGTGCCGGCGTTGCTGCGCCGGGTGGCCGAGCTCGGTTTCGCCGGGCTGGTACCGGACGACTTCCTGCGGCCGGTACCCCTGGCCCGCCTCGCCGAACGGCTAAAACCCCGGCGGTGAGACCGGAGGCCCGCGCGTGGGAGGTCAGCCCGCGCAGGTCTCCGCCGCCGTGACGTCGGAGTCCCAGCAGACCTTCGCACCGAGTTCGCCGCCCGCCAGTTGGCCCCACATGGCCCTGCGCTTGGCCTTGCCGCTGGTGGTCCGCTTGATGTCGCCCGACCGTACGGCGAGCACGATCACCCGCAGTCCGTCGACGTGCCTCGCGACGGCGCGGCCGATCCCCTCGGCGACGCCGTCGAGGTTGCCCTCGACGAGGACCGCGGCCGTGTTGCGACCGGTCAGGGCACCCACTAGTGCGACCGTTTGCCGTGGCCGGGGCGAGTGCGCGATGGCCACCTGTTCGGCGTCCTCGGCGAAGTACCACCGGCCGAACTGCTTGACGGCGTCGCCGAGCCGCCCGACGACGAACAGATCGCCGCCGTGGACGAACCCGGCGTCGCCGGTGCGGAGCACGCCACCGAACAGCTCCTCGGTCCCGTCCTCGTGGAGGTAGCCGGCGGCCAGTGACTCACCGCGGACCTCGATCTCGCCCAGCACGTCCT
>DASWMR010000095.1:0-5011 GCA_036399635.1 Actinoplanes sp.
CGGTCGCGGTGGTCGCCGAGGTGCTCGGCTGGACGCCGCTCGGCGCGCCGTACACGGTCGGCCTCGAGGTCGCGGCGGGCCGGTTGTGGGCCGTACCGCTGAAGCTCTTGATCGTGTTGCTCGCCCTCGGCGGACTGCTCCGGTGGTGGGCCGCGACGCTGGAGCGGGCGATGCTCGGCACCGCGTCCGCCGCGCGCGGTGGCGCCGGGGCCCGGGCCGGGACGCCGGTCGAGCTGCTGCTCCTGCGCGGTCTGCCGCGGAGCAGGTTCGGCGCGCTGGTGGCCCGCGAGACGCGCTACTGGTGGCGGGAGACGCGCCGACGGACGTCCTTGATCATGGTGGTCGTGGTCGGCGTGTTCGTGCCGCTGCCGCTGGCGGTGACCGGCGCCGAGATGGGCGGGCTGTCGCTGATGATCGGGGTGCTGGGCGCGGTCGGCCTGGCGAACCAGTTCGGGTACGACGGGAGCGCGTACGCGGCGAACGTGACCGCGGGTGTTCCGGGCCGGCTCGAGATTCACTCGCGGGCCGCCGCCCAGGCGATCTATCTCCTGCCGGTACTCCTGGTCACCGCCGTCGTGCTGGGCACGCTGTCCGGCGAGCCGGGCTCCATCGCGTCGCGGCTGGGCGTGTTGGTGGCTACGTACGGCGTGGGCCTGGGTCTCGTTCTGCCGGTCTCCGTGCGGGCCGCCTATGCGCTGCCGGAATCGACCAGCCCGTTCGCCCTCTCCTCGGGTGGTGGCCTGGCCAAGGGGCTGCCCGTCCTCGGCGTGCTGGTCGGCACCCTGATCGCCGTGGTGCCGCTGCACATCCTCGGTTACACGCTTGGCGGTGTCTGGCCGTGGATCGGGCTGCCGGTCGGGCTGGCATACGGCGCGGCGGGCTACCTGATCGGTTCCGGGGTGGCCGGCGACATGCTGGACAGACGCATGCCCGAAGTGCTGGCGGCGGTAGCGTCGGGCCGGTGACCCCTGAACCGCCCGGTGGGCGTATCCACTCGACTGATCCGTTCGCCACTCCGGACGACGAGAAGTCCGCGGTGCGACGACTGCGTGGCCGGCTCGCCGCTCCCGTCACGCTCTGGACCACATCCGGCCCGGCCGGCCTGACCGTGTCGTCCGTGCTGGTCGCGGACGGTGAGCCGGGCCGGGTTCTCGGGCTGATCGACGAGGAGAGCGATTTCTGGGCGGCCGCCGCCGCGGCCGGCCGGTTCGCGGTGACCACGCTGACCGCTGCCGATCGACAGCTGGCCGACCGGTTCGCCGGGCTGATGCCGGCGCCCGGCGGGCTGTTCGCGACCGGCGAGTGGACCGCCACCGACTGGGGCCCGGTGCCGACGCACGCCGACGCCTGGGCGGGCTGCCGGCTCGAGTCGCACCGACCCTGCGGCTGGGCGCTGCTGGTCGAGGCCGTGATCGAGACCGTGCGGACCGAGCCGGCACCGGCTCCGCTGATCCACTATCGCGGCCGGTACCGCGAGCTGGGCGACTGACCGGCGCTCCACTCGGCGCAATCAGACCACCATTCGGCGCAGGGGCCGACCGGGTCTCGTTGGCGGGCCGCCCGGGTCGTACGTTGCCGGAAATGTCGACTCCCCACGAAGGTGGTGAACCCGGTGACTACTGAAGTGCCCTCGTCCTCCACCGAGAGATATCTGGAAGTCCAGCAATCCGAGGAATTCGGCCGGCTACGGCATGCCGTACGCAGCTTCGTCTTCCCGATGACTGTCGCGTTCTTCCTCTGGTACGCCCTCTACGTCCTGCTCTCGGCATATGCGCGCGGCTTCATGTCGACCAAGCTCATCGGCAATATCAACGTGGCCCTGGTGTTCGGCCTGTTGCAGTTCGTCACCACGTTCCTGATCGCCTGGTACTACTCCAAGTACGCGGCCACCAAGATCGACCCGATCGCTGACAAGATCCGCGCCGACCTGAACTCCACGTCGGGCAGCGCTGCTTCGGAAGGACCGGGTGACAACTGATGCACACCCATCTCCTCGCCGCGGAGGCGTCCACGTCCACCTCACGCGGGCTCACCATCACGCTGTTCCTGGTGTTCGTCGCGATCACCCTGGCGATCACCATCTGGGCCAGCCGGCAGACCAAGACCGCCACCGACTTCTACGCCGGTGGCCGCCAGTTCTCCGGCTTCCAGAACGGCATGGCGATCGGCGGCGATTACATGTCGGCGGCGTCGTTCCTCGGCATCGCCGGCCTGATCGCGCTGTACGGCTACGACGGCTTCCTCGACTCGATTGGCTTCCTGGTCGCCTGGCTGGTCGCGCTGCTGCTGGTCGCCGAGTACCTGCGCAACTCCGGCCGTTACACGATGGCCGACGTGCTCGCCTTCCGGATGCGGCAGCGGCCGGTCCGGACCGCGGCGAGCGTCTCCACCATCGTCGTGTCGATCTTCTACCTGATCGCGCAGATGGTCGGCGCGGGCGCGCTCGTATCGCTGCTGCTCGGCATCAAGCCGGGCGCCACGTTCCTGGGCATGGACGCGGGCCGGGCCAAGGTCGCCACGATCATCCTGGTCGGCGCTCTGATGATCGTCTACGTCGTCGTGGGCGGCATGAAGGGCACCACGTACGTCCAGATCGTCAAGGCCTTCATGCTGATGACCGGCGCGCTGCTGATGACGATCCTGGTGCTCGCGCACTACAAGTTCAACCTGTCGACGCTGCTCGGTGACGCCGCCGAGCAATCCGGCAAGGGCACCAAGTTCCTCGAACCGGGCCTGCGTTACGGCGTGGAGAGCGCGAGCGCATCGGCCACCTTCTACAGCAAGATGGACCTGCTCTCGCTCGGCATCGCGCTGGTGCTCGGCACGGCGGGTCTGCCGCACATCCTGACCCGCTTCTACACCGTGCCGACCAGCAAGATCGCGCGCAAGAGCGTGCTCTGGGCGATCGGCATCATCGGCACCTTCTACCTGTTCACCCTGGCCCTCGGCTTCGGCGCGGCGGCTCTGGTGGGTAGCAAGGCGATCACCGCACAGGACAAGGCCGGCAACACGGCCGCACCGCAGCTGGCGCAGGCGCTGGGCATCGACTACCTGGGCGGCGACACCGGCGGCTCGATCCTGCTGGCGATCATCGCGGCGGTCGCGTTCGCCACGATCCTCGCCGTGGTGGCCGGCCTGACGCTGGCGTCGTCGTCGAGCCTCGCGCACGACTTCTACGCCAGCGTGGTCAAGCGGGGCAACGCCTCCGAGCGCGACGAGGTCAAGGTGGCCCGATTCTCCGCGCTCGGCATCGGCGCGGTCGCGATCGCGCTGTCGATCTTCGCGCAGAGCCTGAACGTGGCGTTCCTGGTGGCGCTGGCGTTCGCGGTGGCCGCCTCGGCGAATCTGCCGGCGATCCTCTACAGCCTGTTCTGGAAGCAGTTCAACACCTCCGGCGCGCTGTGGTCGATCTACGGCGGCCTGGCCGCCTCGGTGATCCTGGTCTTCTTCTCGCCGGTGGTGTCCGGTTCGGCGACGGCCATGTTCCCGTCGCACGACTGGCACTGGTTCCCGCTCTCCAACCCGGGCATCATCTCGATCCCGCTCGGCTTCCTGGCCGGCTTCATCGGGACGAAGCTCTCGAAAGAGGACGACACCGCCAAGTACACCGAGCTCGAGGTCCGGTCGCTGACCGGTCACGGCGCTCACTGAGCAAAACGCAATACTCCGGGCCGGCGACGTTCTCCGTCGCCGGCCCGACGCGTTCTACTCCCTTTGTGCCTTCCCGGCGGCGATGGTGGGCTGTTCCGCCGTGAGGTACGTAACCTTGGCCGCATGTCTGCGACCAGGTCCCCGCACGGGAATCCCTCCGGAAGAGCCTCCGTCCCGGCGTCCGGCGGCCGGGCCTCGGTCCGCCCGACGGCGGGTTACCGCGACGACGACTGGCCGCCGCGGGGCCCCGGGGGTGGCGGTGACCGACCCGGTGGTGGCGGCCCCGGCCGGCCCTATCGGGGCAAGCGCAAGCCGCGTTGGGGGCGAATCGCGCTGCTGGCCGGCCTGGCCTTCTTGATCATCGCGGTGATCGCCGGCGTCTCGCTCTACGGCTACGCCAGCGGGCTCGACAAGGACCTCAAGCGGACCGACGCGTTCTCCCAGCTCACCGGCGACCGGCCGGCGAACACGATCAAGGGCGCGCTCAACATCCTGCTGGTCGGGAGCGACTCGCGTGACCCGGACGCCAAGGAGGACGAGGCCAACTCCTGGCGCGCCGACACGCTGATGCTCATGCACGTCCCGGCCGACCACAAGACCGCTCAGCTCATCTCGATCCCGCGCGACCTCTGGGTGATCGTGCCGTCCAGCAACAGCGCGCCCTGCTCCGAGGGCAGCCGAGCAAAGATCAACGCGTCGTTCTCGTTCGGCGGGCTGCCCCGCGCGGTGCACACCATCGAGTGCCTCACCGACGTGAAGGTCGACCACGTCATGGCGGTCGACTTCGGCGGCTTCAAGGAGGTCACCGACGCGCTCGGCGGCGTCGACCTGAAGGTGGAGAAGACCATCAAGTCGATCCACAAGCCGTACCGGGTGTTCAAGAAGGGCACCATGCACATGAGCGGCGCCCAGGCGCTCGACTGGATCCGGCAGCGCAAGCAGTTCGCCCGCGGCGACTTCGCCCGGATGCAGCACCAGCAGGAGTTCCTCAAGGCGCTGATGGACAAGGCGGCGAGCACCGGCACGCTGACCAATCCGGCGAAGCTGAACAGTTTCCTCAAAGCGGTCACCGCGGCGGTCACGGTGGACAACAACTTCTCGCTGACCGACAGCGCCGTGCAATTCCGCAAGCTGCGCGGCGAGAACCTCACCTTCCTGGTGAGCCCGAACAAGGGCAGCGAGACGATCGCCGGGCAGTCCGTCGTGGTCGCGGACCGGGAAAAGGCGCTGGCGCTGTACAAGGCGATGGCCGACGACAAGATGACGGAATGGATGTCGGCCAACGGGACCAAGGCGTCGAAAGCGGCCGCTAACTAACTCTCTTCTACGAAAAGGCAACGGGTCGGTCCACAAACCGGCC